>JBGSXT010000241.1:0-4551 GCA_041751295.1 Mariniblastus sp. | reverse complement strand
CTGAAATCCACTCGGTCCAGTACCGCGAATTGAACAGCGGTGTCCGCCAACTGGTGGCAACCATTGATCACTTGGCCGCAAAACAGTCGATTGAACTGAATGTAGTTTTTGAAATTACGACATTTCAAATCGATGGCCCGGCGAAAACTTCACAGTTTGAAATACCCAAGCGCCTGCCGAGGGAAGTCAAAGAATATCTCGGCGTCAGTCCTCAGATTTCCTATCGAAATGCCAAGATACGAAACAAGGTCACCGAAATCATCTCCGAACCGGAGACGGCCTGGAAAAAGGTTGAGGCACTGTTCGATTGGGTGCGCGACAATATTGAATACCGGACGGAAGCAGCAACAGATACTTTGACCGTCTTTCACCAGCTGGCGGGTTGCAATGAAGACCGGGTGGGACTGTTCGTGGCCATGTGTCGGGCGGCAAAAATTCCGGCGCGCATGGTCTGGGTTGACGGCAGCCAGTACGCCGAGTTCTATTTGGTCGATCCGGCTGGCGATGGACACTGGTTCCCTTGTCAGTTCGCCAACCGAGGTGAATTTGGCAGCAGCCTTGATCCGAAGATCATTCTGCAAAAAGGGGACAGTATCAAAGTTCCAGAAAAGGAACATCGACAGAAATTCTGTACCGAATTCGTGACCGGTGCTGGAAATGCAAAGCCGGACGTCAAATTCGTTCGCGGTCCATTGCCGGCAGACTGATTACACATTTCACACTCGCGTTGTACTCCGTTCTTGGACCGAGTCATGTTCCCGAATCAAATAGCCGAGACCTACAAGCATAATAGGCAGGAGAGTCCAGCCCATGTCGCACAGCAATTGGCGATTCCGACAATTGGAATTGACGTAGTCAATTTTGCGTGCTCGACCCGTTACCAGCTCGGCCGACGGTTGGTGAGCGGGCTAATGATGGTGTTGTTATTGGGCCTAAACACCACTGGCAGGTCAATATTTGCCGACGATCCTCTAGATTCGGCTGATGCGGGGCCACGTTACGGCGAACCACAACCCATCTATTTCGAAATCGGGATGCGCATTCGTTCCGCTGGCAGGTCGACTGGCTTGACCGGCTCCGTCCCCATTCCTATCGATTGGCCGGAACAGAAAATCACGATCCTTCGAGAAAACAACACGGACAATCTGCGCGATCTTTCCTATAAGAATTTGACTCGTGAAGTCAGGCAAATGATCCTGAAGGGCAACCAGTTGAACGCCGGGGAATTCGCACAGGGAAGTGTGACCATTCGTGCCGACCGGCGATCTATCGAGCAACCGGCTGAGCCGGATCAACTGGTTTTTGCAAAAAAGATTCCGCCCGCCGTCAATCAATACCTGAAGCCGAGTCCCTTTATCGAAAGCAATGACCGTCGAATCAGGCAGGCAGCGGATTCCATTCCCATCGAGAGCGGGAATTCAGCGTTTGAACAGGTCGAACAGATCTACAAATGGGTCCGCGAAACCGTCGAATATGAATTTGATACGCAGATTCACAGTTGCCTGGAAGCACTCGAATCTGGCGTCGGAGATTGTGAAGAACTCTCGTCGCTGTTCATCGCCATTTGCCGGGCCAAAGGAATTCCAGCCCGGGCCGTTTGGATTCCTTCCCATACGTATCCGGAATTTTATTTGGAGGACAAAGCAGGCAACGGTTATTGGCTTCCCTGTCAGGCAGCCGGCACCTATGAATTTGGCGCGATCACGGAATGGCGACCGATTCTGCAAAAAGGGGATCGTTTCAGAATTCCGGGCAACCCCAAGCCCTTGCGATATGTCCAACCGACATTGGTCGCTAAGGATTCGGACGGAGGACTCTCCATCGAATTCATTTCTCGACAAATCACGGACGAAGCCGAACTGCAACAGCTTCGGCAATTGGATTCTGAAAACAGGTAGTTGGCGAGTGGCGCTGCGGTTGCCGATCGACGGTGATCAGGCGACAATACGCCATCACGCCTTATTTCTCCCACATCGCAAGTCATGAACAAGAACAAACAGGCTGCTCCGAAACGAGTCACCGTGCCGTCGCTGATTCGGATGAAAGAAACGGGTCAAAAGATTGCGATGTTGACCGCCTATGATTTCAATATGGCCCGGCTGCTCGATTTGGCGGGCGTGGATGTTCTGTTGGTCGGTGACAGCATGGCGATGGTTGTGCAAGGCCATGAAAACACCTTACCTGTAAGTTTGGATGAAATGATCTATCACGCAGAAATGGTTGGCCGGGCAACAAAACGGGCGCTGGTAGTCGTCGACCTGCCGTTTCCGACCAATCACCTCGGTATCCACCGGACCGTTGCCGCCGCCGGTCGAATATTGAAAGAGACTCGATGCCAGGCAGTGAAATTGGAAGGGGGTGCTGGGCAGGCAAGCGTGATCGAAGCGCTGGTAACGGCGGGGATCCCGGTCATGGCGCATGTCGGCTTGAGACCCCAAGCGGTCCACACGATGGGAGGCTACCGGATTCAGCGGGACGAAGTTGAATTGCTGAACGATGCGAAGGTGGCCCAGGATTCTGGCGCATTCAGTATCGTCCTGGAGTGTATTCCGTCCTCGATCGCTGCCAAAATCTCCCAACAACTAGCGATCCCAACGATTGGAATTGGCGCGGGTGCAAATTGTGATGGCCAAGTGCTGGTGATCAACGATGTCCTCGGCCTGACCAGCGGCTACGTGCCAGGCTTTGTCAAACAGTACGCCGACTTGAACCAGGTCATCTCGGACGCTGCGAGGGCTTGGTGCAACGATGTTCGCCAGTCGGAGTTCCCAGGTCCCGCGCAAACGTTGGAGTGAGCGGTGCCGCGTCTGGAATTTTGGGCTGCTATCGGGCAGTATGCACGCAATCGTTCACAGTGGTTTGCTGGCGGCTCAACTCATAGGGGGTCTGACCCACACTTCCTCAACCGAGCGGATTCGCAAATTCAAGTTTTTTTACCGCCGAAAACTGCGTCAGACCCCATCGGCGTGCTTGAATGATTCCCTTGAATGGAATCCGTGAATCCATTATTCTTCGAAGTCCAATTTCTTTGATCTTCCATCCTTGAACCACGCGCGATGGCCGTACTTTTTCAAATCCAGAACGCTTACAAGAGTTACGGCGACCAGATTCTGCTGGATAATGCCGAAGTGACCATTACCGACGAAGCGCGAATCGGTTTCGTGGGTCGAAACGGTGCGGGCAAATCGACACTGCTCAGGATTCTGTTGGGCGAAGAAGAACTCGATTCCGGCGAAATCATCCAGCATCCGAATCTGCGGGTCGGTTATCTGCGTCAACACGATCCGTTTGGCCCTGGCGAATCGGCAATGGATTTCTTGATCCGGGACAGCCAGCAACCGGAATGGAAATGCGGCGAGGTTGCCGGGCGATTTGAAATCAAAGGGGATTATCTGCACGGCCCTGTCAGCGGTTTGTCCGGCGGCTGGCAAACGCGCGTCAAATTGGCGGCACTTCTTCTGCACGAACCCAATCTGTTATTGCTCGACGAACCGACAAACTTTTTGGACCTGCGCACGCAAATCCTGCTCGAACATTTTTTGATTTCGTTTCGGGAAGCGTGTCTGATCGTTTCGCATGATCGGACTTTTCTGAAAGCAACCTGTGAACACACGCTGGACATCACGCGCGGAAAACTCACGCTTTATCCAGGCAAAATCGAGCAGTTCATTGAGTACTCCAAAGAGATTCGACTGCAGGCCATGCGCGAAAATGCGTCCACGCTGACGAAAGCCAAACAGCTGCAGAGGTTTATCGCCAAAAACAAGGCGGGAGCCAATACTGCCAGCCAGGCCCGCTCCAAACAGAAGCAGCTTGAGCGATTGACGCTCAATGAGATCGCGACGGATGAAAAAACGGCCTACATTCAAGCACCTGTCGTTCAACCACGTCAGGGAACGGCTGTCCGCTGCATTGAACTGGCCATGGGATATCCCAATCACTGCGTCGCCGAACAAATCAATATTGAAATCGAACACCAGCAGCGGGCGGCGATTGTCGGCGACAACGGACAAGGCAAGACAACATTGCTACGTACATTGGTCGGTTCACTCGAAACAATGGAAGGGTCAGTTCGCTGGGGACATCATTGCCGAATCGGAACTTACGCCCAACACGTTTATTCGTCGCTGCCGCCCAACGAAACAGTGTTGGAGTATCTTGAGAGTCAGGCCCTGTTTGGAACCACCAACCAACAAATACTGGCTGTCGCCGGCTCATTGCTGTTCCGAGACGACCACGTTCAGAAAAAAGTCAAAGTTCTTTCCGGTGGCGAACGGGCCCGATTGTGCATGGCGGGACTGCTGCTGGGTGACTACAACATCCTCGTGCTTGATGAGCCGGGCAACCACCTGGATGTCGAAACGGTTGAATCACTTGCTGAGGCGTTGCTGGCCTACAAAGGGACCGTGATTTTCACTAGCCACGATCGGCACTTCATGAAACGGATCGCGACAAATATTGTCGAGGTCCGCGAACGCAGTGTGAAAAACTATTTGGGAGACTACGAAGCGTACCTGTATTACATCAATCGCGAAATCGAAGACGGCGAAC
>JBGSXT010000240.1:0-3119 GCA_041751295.1 Mariniblastus sp. | reverse complement strand
GGAAATGCGATTTTGGAACATCCGCAAATCAAGGCGATTTCGTTTACCGGCGGAACCGCAACGGGCCGCCATGTTGCCGGAGTGGTGGCGTCAAAATTCAAAAAACTTTCGCTTGAATTGGGTGGCAAAAATCCGAATTTGATTTTTGCCGATTGCGATTATGAGGTGATGTTGAAAACAACGCTCCAGTCGTCATTTGCCAACCAGGGACAAATTTGTCTGTGCGGATCACGAATTTACGTGGAAGAAAAAATATACGGTCGATTCAAACAGGATTTTGTCGAGCACACAAAACGATTGGTTGTCGGGGACCCCCAGGAACCAGCATCCAACCTCGGCGCGATCGTATCCAAACAGCATTTCGACAAGATTCAAAACTGTATTGAACTCGCGCAACGCGAGGGCGGAACTGTTTTGTGTGGCGGGCAAGCGGTGCGCGTCGGTGGACGATGCGACAAAGGCTGGTTCATACAACCCACTGTCATCGAGGGGCTGCCCAACCAATGCGCTACCAACCAACAAGAAATTTTCGGACCGGTGGTCACGATCCAACCATTCAAAACAGATGAACAGGTCATTGATCTGGCCAACGAATCCGACTACGGACTTTCAGCATCGATTTGGACTCAGGATATCAGTCGCGCGAATCGGCTGGCCGAACAGATTGAAGCCGGAGTCGTGTGGGTGAATTGCTGGCTGGTGCGGGACCTTCGTACTCCCTTTGGAGGAGTCAAGCAGTCCGGTGTCGGTCGCGAAGGGGGCGAGGAAGCCATTCGATTTTTCACCCAGACCAAAAATGTGTGTATCAAATATTAGTTGGACACACCTTTTTTTCCTATTCGTCGACGTGCCAGGGAGGGGGTTTTTCGATTGGGGAATCGGAGGCGAGTGAGGCGCGGGCCAAGGCCGCCATTTCGGGGTTTTCTGCCTGAAGGAGGTCCAGCGATACTTGGACTTGCCGCTCTCGTTCCGGGCGTTGAGCGGACAGGGTTGATTTGTCCAGCGCGTGATATGCTTCCTTCAACGCCCAAACCCGGGTCCGGATCGCCCAGTGGTACATTTCTGGCGGAGCACTCTGTAGTAGCCTGCAGTCTTCTGCCGCCGTGGTGAACGATCGATAGGCCCACTCGAATTCGTTCATTTGGCGGCACAATTCGCCGTATCGAATGAAATGCCCAATGGCTCGAGCGCGCAAAGCATGGTTTTCGGTGTCGGTTTCCAGAAGCGTAACGTAGTTTTTCAGAGTCTTGTCCAACAATTTGTCAGCCGCCAGCAAGTCGCCTTCGGCGATTTGATATTCAGCGAATTGGGCTTGAACCTCCACCAGCTCCTGCCGCCATTTTCGGTTCTGCGGCAATTGGGTAACTGCGTCTACGTATTGGCTTTCGCATGCGGCCATGGCGGTCAATGCCGCCGCCCGATCATTGCGATTCCAGGCCAGTTCTGCCTTAGTCTTTTCGTTTCGAGCCTTCATCCGATCGGTCGGCAACACCGAGCGATTGATGGTTCGTAGGCGGCCGCGATGGATTTCAATCATCAATTCAACTTTGGAAAACCAGTTCGCGGATTCGGTGCCCGAATTGGCACGGGCGAGTCTCCAACCGATCAACATCAGTGGCTGGACCAGTTCGGCCGTTTTTTGCTCCAATTGGTGCGCGACAACAGTGTACGTGATTACGGACTCTAATTGCCTGAACATTTCCTCCAATTCGATTTTGTTTGCCGCAGATATGGTTGCTGCGTCGCCGGGCATTTCAAGCAGTCTGGTTTGAATTTGATTGGCTTGAGCCAAGATGTTTTTGGGTTCGATTGAACAGGCGGCCCAAGAACTTCGGCGGGCGGCTTCCATCCATTTAATACAACCCGCCGTTTTCGTTTCACGTTCTTTTTTTGGCGACAGTTCGACCAACATTCGAGCCGTCCGATTCAACAACAACCAATTTTGCAAATTCGCATGGTTTGGTTTTTGGACGATGTTTTGCAACCGGTCGTGCACCCGCTGTGCCGCCAGACGAGATTCGGCGACTTGTCCGACCTGAAACGCGGCCTCGGCAACCTGGAAATAATCGCCGGCGATTTTGTCCGCCGAAGAATCGCCTGGAGACGCTGGATCGGCCTTTTCATAGGTCGCGAATTCGTCGAGATAATCGATCACGTCGCGAAACATCTCGGCCCGAAATTTTGAACTCATGTCCCAATGCAACGCTTCGTCGGAGAAAATTCGACTTTGGAATCGCCGCACCGATTGTTCAAGGCGATCGCGGTTGGTGGTCAAGTCGCCCGCCAGATTGCGGGCTTGCGCGGCGCTGCGTTCACTTCGCAGCCACATTGCTGAACTGACGATGGTTCCTGTTAATAGCGCCACCGTCAGTGCGGATAGGGCCACGGTCAGACTGCGGTTCCGCTGGCACCAAAGTCGGACTCGCGTGAATCGCGATACCGGCCGCGCCGTGATCGCTTCACCGTTCAGAAATCGATGCAAGTCATCGGCAAACGCTTTTGCCGACGGGTAGCGGCGATCCCGATCGCAAGTCATCGCTTTCAAGCAAATCGTCTCCAGATCGCGAGGAACAAGGCGGTTAAGTAACGTGGGCGAAATTGGGGTGCTGTTCTGATGTTGTTCCAGCACTTCGAGCGGTCGACCACGAAAAGGAGTCGTACCGGTCAGGCATTCGTAGAGAGTAATCCCAAGACTGTAAACATCGCTCCGCCCATCCAGCGTTTCCTGTTGGCGGGCCTGTTCGGGGCTCATGTATTCCGGAGTACCGCACAGCACATCCGCCTGTGTCAACTCGACTTCATCGTCGTTCGAGCGAGCCAGCCCAAAATCAGTCAATTTGGCCCGGTTATCGGAACTGTCGAGCATGATGTTGGCGGGTTTGACATCGCGATGCGCCAGACCTGCTTCGTGTGCAGCGGACAGCGCCCGGGCGATCTGTTCGGCAATTTGTGCCGATTCGCGCGGTGCCAGAGGTTGTCGGGCAAGTTTTTCTTTGAGACTGCCGCCGCCGATCAGTGGCAGGACCAAATAATCCTGCCCATCGCGAGTTCGACCCACATTGAAAACAGGTACCACGTGATCGTGTTTGAGTTTGGCGACGGCCCGCGATTCACGGCGA
>JBGSXT010000239.1:0-5469 GCA_041751295.1 Mariniblastus sp. | reverse complement strand
GGCATTCTTCCAGCGGTTAATCGAAACCCTGCGGGAACGATTTACCTATGATCATGTGCTTTGGTCGTACGGAATTCATCATCAAAACGAATCGGTCAGCCAGGAGTTCCTGCAACATGAGGACCGGATTGCCGGCCAGGTTGGGACCTGGTTCCGCTCGTCTTTGTTGGACATTTCACCTTACGAAAGGAATTGGTATCAACATCGCGAGTACGCGCCGCTGGTCAATGCTCGGATTCACCAATTGGGCGAACGTCGAAAAATCCTGAATCCCGAGTTCCATCAACAATATCACGCCCTGCTTGAGGTCCTGTCCAACCGCAGCCAACTCGACAGTGAAAATCAACTTGCGGTAACGTACTACATGCTTTTACAGGATCGGATCGACGAGGCCATCCGCCATTTTGGAAAAGTTGAAAAGAATGAACTGGAGGAACAGATTCAATACGACTATTGCGATGCCTATCTCGACTTCTATCTTGAAGATCCGGACGCTGCAGCGAAAAAAGCTAAAAAATGGGCAAAGTATCCCGTCGACATGTGGCGGAACCGATTCACGAATATCCTCGCGCAAGTCGCAGAAATTCGTGGCGAAACCGCGTCAGTGGTCGACAATCGCGACAACAACCAACAGCACAACGCGTTGGCATCCACTTCGCCTGCCTTCGATTTCGAAATTGAGTCCGGCAAGGTCAAGGTCACGGCACAGAATACTCCCGATCTCCAGGTCAATTTCTATGAAATGGATATCGAATTGATGTTCAGTCGCAGTCCATTTGCCGACAGGAATCTGGACGGATTCTCTATCATTCGCCCCAACTCAAGCCAGTCCGTCGCCGTGTCCGGGGACGACAAAGGAAACGGCACGGCCGAGTTCGATATCCCGGCGGCGCTGGCTAACAGGAATGTGCTTGTCGAGATCAGTGCCGGTGACCAGATTCAGGCCAAGCCTTTTTTCGCCAGTTCGATGTCCATGCAGACGATCGAGAAATTCGGCCAGTTGAAGGTTGCCGATGCAAACGACAAACCACTGCCGCGAGTTTATGTGAAGGTGTATTCCCAATCCAATGACGGACAGATCCGTTTTCACAAGGATGGTTATACGGATTTGCGAGGTAGATTTGATTACGTTTCACAAAGCAACAATCCGCTGGACAACGTCCGTCAATATTCGGTCCTGGTCCTGAGCCCGGAACATGGCGCGGTGACCCGGCAAGTTGCCCCGCCAGCTGAGTAACCAATTCGTCCTCTTTCAACATCGCCTTGTTCATCCTTGCACAGCGGAATTGGGTCAGCAGAAAAGGCGAGTGACATGATTGTTCTCCTTGAGGCACAAATCGGCCATATCACGATTGTACTCAATAGGCATGGTGCCGAAAGCGCACGAACCGAATGTCGGTCCAAAATCGAGTCAGGTGCGTCATGCCCTGAATCGAAAATTCGCGGTGCCCAGGGATATAACGGAAGCCGCTGGAGCGTGTCGGCTTCGCGTCTCGCTTTGACTTTCGAGTTTTTCTCATATTGCTGGACTAACAACGAATTGCGCCTACTGTCAACTAAGTCTAAGTACCCGTCCTGTGTCGAGCAAGCGTTGGAAGAATCCGGCTTCCGGTCGTAGCGAACTGGCTTTTGCGCGGCTTCCGTTGCCTGCAATACTCAGAAACTGTTCGCTATCATTTCAGATTTGCGGGGCCGATCGCTCGCCTAAAAATCGAACACGGTAACGGAGATCAACCGATGCATAAAACGGAGTATTGCGGATGTAAGGGTCGCTGTGATTCCAAGCGGTGTCGCTGTTTCGAATGCCGAACCGTGTGGGGATGGCTGCGGTTGCAAGGATTGTCAAAATCCGCTCAATGGGCTGGATGTCGAGAACATGACCGAATGGCGATTGGAAATGCCCAGCGGTATCGATCACTGACCGACAACGAACTGGCCAGCGAATTTGAAATGCCCTGCGAACACGGTTTTGTGGCACTCAAGATGTTGATCGACGGATACGAGTGCAAACAATGCAAAGGCGAAAAATACTTCTATTCATTTTGCCGGAACGCGGTCGAACAGGACAACTGTACCTGGCACTGCAATGCTTGTGGTGTATGCCGTGACTGGCGGGAGTGGCATTGTGACCAGTGCAATCGCTGCACTTATGGCGTGTCACTTCCCTGCGAGAACTGCGCAAGTAAAAACGACTTCTACTCTGATTTGTCTGATTTGTTTTAACCGAATCAGCGAATGGCTTGACGTTTGCATTTCAGGATGGCGGGTCGAGCAGGGCGAGTTTCTGGCGAAGAAAACGCTGCTCCGGTTCCTGCCTGGCCAACGACAGGGCTTGCTCGAAGGCGATGCGAGCCTCGTGATGCTGTCCGAGGCGTCGCAGGAATTCACCGCGTGCGGAATGAGCGAGGTGGTAATCGCGCAAATCGCCTCGCTCCAAAATGTCATCAATGATTGACAGGCCCGATGTGATGTCGTCTCGCATCGCAATGGCGACAGCTCGATTGAGCTCGACGATCGGAGAAGCATCTGCCCGCAGCAGAACGTCGTACAACGCGACGATTTGCGCCCAGTCGGTTTCGCTTGCCAGCTTCGCGTCGGCGTGAACGGCTGAAATCGCAGCCTGGATCGTATACACACCGAATCGGCGAGAACGTAGCGAACGTTCAACCAGATTCCTGCCTTCCGCAAACAAATCTGATTTCCAGAGCGTACGATCCTGATCTTCCAGCAGGATAATGTCGCCATCGGCATTCAATCTGGCTGCACGCCGGGACTCATGGAGCAGCATCAAGGCCAGCAGTCCCATCGCCTCGGGGTCGGGCAACAGTTCCAACAATAGTCGAGCCAGGCGAATCGCCTCGTCGGACAAATCGACGCGAGTCAGGCTTGCGCCACTCGATGCAGAATAGCCTTCGTTGAAAACCAGATAGATCACTGACAGGACTGGATCGAGTCGTGCCGGAAGATCGGCCGCTGAAGGGATGACGTAGGGAATTCGAGCGTCACGGATTTTCGCTTTGCCACGAACGATTCGCTGAGCCATCGTCGATGGAGTCATCAGAAACGCGCGGGCGATCTCTTCCGTCGTCAGGCCGCACACTTCACGCAACGTCAACGGAACCTGCACTTTCGGATCAATCGCCGGGTGACAGCAAGTGAAGATCAATCGCAGTCGATCGTCTTCGATGTCCTGTTCAGCCATGGATTGGTTGGCAGTTTCAATTTCAGCAAGGCGACGTACCAGTTCGGGTTGAAGATCATTCAACCGCATTCGTCGACGCATCATGTCCACCGCTTTGAAACGTCCCGTCGAGACCAGCCATGCGGTGGGATTGGCGGGTGTGCCTGCTTTGGTCCATTGTTCGAGACCAGCGGCGAACGCTTCGTGAGTTGCTTCTTCAGCCAAGTCGAAATCACCCAACAAGCGAACCAGTGTGGCAAACACTTTTCGCGAATCAGAGCGGTAAATGGCGTCGACCTGGTCCGAAATCATCGGTGACCTACGGCAATCCCGGCAGCGGAAAAAGTGGACGAATCTCGACGGTGCCTTTCGTGGCTGGCGGCAATCGTGCGGCGATCGCGATTGCTTCGTCTAGGTCGTCGACGTCGATAATGTAGTAGCCGCCAAGTTGTTCTGTCGTTTCAGCGAACGGGCCGTCGGTGATCTGTCGCTTGCCATTGCGAACCCGAATGCTGGTCGCCGTCGACACTGGATGCAGAGGTGAGGCGCCGAGCAGCTTTCCCTGAGCGCTCAATTCATGGCACAGTTCCGTCGAATCCGACAGGCACTGTTCGCGTTGCTCCTCGGTCCATCCATCTTCGGCACTGTAGATCAGTAACATGTATTTCATGATTGCTCCTTTGGCTCATTACGTTGGCGGCACTGCCACCCTTGACTGGAGAACTCGCCCAATCAAATGAGCCGACAAGCAGAGTATTGCACCAAAACAAAGAATTACCAATCCCATGCGCAGATACGCCGCAACGGACACGGAGATGCCGACGCCGGTTGCCAGCGCGACGTAAGCCACGACGCAGAGGGGACACTTTGGCATTAGCACCAGGATGGCGCTCGGCACCAACCAACCGGCAAAACGCGCACTACGCTGAACGAATCTTGGCGCCTTCGGATTGGTTTGGCAGCAACAAGGAGCATTCACGTTTGGTCCTTCGCGTTCAGTTGCACCAAGCCGGCGTCGTCATACTGGTCGTGTCGACGGACCCAGTCCATGGTGCTCTTCTCGTTCCGACCCTTCGGCGTAAGGTCGAGGAAATTATGCGCGCCGATCAGGATGTCGCAGCCTCGCGCGTACGCCGAGTACGTGTGAAAGACGTCGCCATTCTCGTCTTGGTAAAACACACTGATCCCGTGGCATTCCCCTTCGCTGGTCGGAGGGCACGGTTCGTAGTTGTACGACAGCCCCTCCTTCGACGATTCGGCCTTGGCGATATCGTCCTTTGTAAAGGAAACGTGATAGTCGCTGTTGAATGTGCTTCCGTGAGACGACACCCACCGGAATCGCCAGTTCATTCGCCTTTTGTAGGCGGCGAGTTTAGCAAGTGGCGCTCGGGAAACGGCAAGCAGCGTCACATCATGATTCGCAAGATGCAGATTGACGCCGTCGACGTGATCGCACAGAAACGAGCAACTTGGGCAACCTTCCTCCCAGTCGGGACCGAACATGAAGTGGTAGACGATCAACTGGCTGCGTCCATCAAACAGACCAGCGAGCGTCTGCTTGCCGTCGGGTGTATCAAAGACATATTCTTTCTCGACCTGAACCCAGGGCAACTCACGACGTTTGGCGCTGACGGCATCGTTGGCATGAGTGACCTTCCTTTCCTCAACCAGCAGTCGTTTGCGGGCGGCGAGCCATTCGTCTTGGGATACGACCTTGGGAAGTTTGAATGTGGTCTGTGTCATAGCGATTCTCCTAGAAATAGTTTCGTCGGTTGGTTGAACGATGAGCCATAGGTTACATCATCAATGGCTTGCGTCCCGCGGCGCGGCGTGCATCGGCGGCCTGGCCGGAATGAAACGAGTGGTGGGTTGTCATCGTCAGAAAAGCGTGGCCGTTGGTTTGGAATAACGCGTTGGCGAACTCGGTCGGCATTTCCTGTGGCAGCGCTTTGGGGGGCTGATCGAGACCTTCATCGCCAAGCTCCTCGAGCAGTTCCATGTTGCGGGCACGCTGTTTCCGGTATTCTCTGAACACGTCATCGAAGTCGGGGTACAGGCTGGCATCCGCCTGCGGTTGTGTTCCGGCATCAAAGAGTGGCTTCCACTTTTGCAGATCGTTGGGCTCGCCCGTGATCATCTCGCGGAACGTCGCTTCGGTCAGGGCTAGGTGGCCGACGATCCAGAGCGGATGGTTACCGCCATTGGATGTGGGTTGGGTAAGGGGGGCATCGCGCATGTCCTCGAACAGGGCGGTGTCGAATTCGTTGATCTTCAGTGCGGTTCGGATG
>JBGSXT010000238.1:0-5739 GCA_041751295.1 Mariniblastus sp. | reverse complement strand
GTTGGATGGATTCCTGTTTTGCGACAAAATCATTGGACTCGGGCGTCGGCAATTCTTTCGTTTGGCCCAGATCAAGGATGTTATCAATTTTCTGCGCCAGAGCTGCATTGTCTTCCGACAACGCCTTGCCAATGCTATCCAGCGAAGTCAGCATGTGCACGTAATTGGAAGTGTCCTTCGGGCTTTGCCGTTTTTGCACAATGCGTCCGGCAGGCGTGATCACGACATCTGTGGGAATTTCCGTAACGTTATACTGCTTCACCAATTCAGGATGCAGATCGGTATCGACTCGCACGGCTACCACACGTTCGTCCATGGCGTTGATGACTTTGGACGAAGTGAATACGAATGTCTCCAGATGCTTGCAAGGACGGCACCAGTCTGCGGAAAAATGCATCAGCACCAATTTGTTTTGCTTGCCTGCCATGGTTTTGGCGCTATCCAGATCGGTTTGCCAGTCAATTTGTTGACAGACACCCATTGCTGGGGCGGTAAGCAATATTGCGGTGATTGCGAGCCAATGCCAATTCATGATGATTCCATTCGATAACGTGAAACGCGAAATTCAGAGCCTTCCAGTTGTTTATCGACGAAATCAACCGGAAAGCTTGTTCAGAATATGCCGATTGCCGGGAATTTTTCGATTATCCCGGCGAGGATTTGGCAGCCCAGATAAAAAAGTGAAAATAGGCAAAACCTTAAAATATTGTGGCTGGAATGACTTGACACGGGGGACTAAATGGACAACACTTCGAGTTAGTCAATGCTTCCGCTTGATCTTGTGGTTTGCGCCACGCGGGATTTAGACTTTCGCTGGTTCGTTTGGCTGAAGTCATTTCAAAGTTCCTTCTTGACCGATTCCTGTGAAATCCGGTTAGCGTCCCAAATGGACGGGTTTGGAACTCGATAATTTTGCCTTTGGATTATTGGTAATCACATGGTTTGTGGATGCCACCGGCAGGAAGCGAAGAATTATTTGGCGTTTCGAATTTCTTGGTGAAACGTTTTCAGTAGCTCGCAGTCAATGTCAGCGACAGTACCAGCTTAGGACAATCGCATTGGTTCAATCAATGCATGAGAAATCGTTGGTCTTCAGGGTTTTCCTGCCTTTTACGATCCATTTCGTTTTTATTTCAACGTCAGCTCTTTCGTACCTGATGGTTTAGGTGTGCTTCATGGCAAAAAAAAGATTCCGCAGTCGAAACGGATCCAACGACTCGGCCGGTAACAACCGCAATTCGTCCCGAGGTTCCAGCGGCTCCAATGGCACCGGTGGAAGCCGGCCTGGCGGAGGGGGCGGGAATCGCAACAGTGGTGGCAGCCGCCGTCGCCGTAATAATTCCAACGATGGTACCAGTGGCGGTTACCGGAGCGGGCCAAACCGGCAAGAATCCAACGAACGGAGTCCCGAAACCGGTGAAGTCGATACCGCCGAGTTTTTTGAAGTCGTGGGCCTGCTGGAACTGCATCCCAATGGTTATGGGTTCATGCGCAGTCCGGAAAACAATTATTCCCGTGAACGAACCGATCCATTTGTCCCCGGGACAACGATTGAGAAATTTGGACTTCGACCGGGTGTTATGATCCGCGGTATGATTCAACCCGGCCGCCGACAGCAAGGGCCGCGACTGCGGGAGATCGTCGACATTGACGGGTTGACTCCAGACGAATACGTCGAAGTCAAGAGGTTTGACGAGCTGACGGCGATCAATCCCGAATCCTGGTATCGGTTGGAAACGGGGCCTGAACCACTCACGACTCGTGTCATGGACTTGCTCACGCCGCTGGGAAAAGGACAGCGGGCGTTGATTGTCGCGCCTCCACGAAGTGGCAAGACGATCATGCTGCAACATATCAGTCACGGAATTGCGACCAATTACCCCAACACCAAACTGATTGTCCTGTTGGTTGACGAACGCCCGGAAGAAGTTACTGACATGATCCGCAATGTGAACGGTGAAGTCATCGCCAGCAGTTTGGACGAAGATATCGAAAGTCACGTGCGACTGTCGCAGCTGGTGATCGAACGTTGCCGCCGGTTGACGGAAATGGGTCAGGATGTATTTTTGCTGTTGGATTCGATCACGCGACTGGCACGGGCCTTCAACAAATGGGTTGGCAATACGGGACGGACGATGTCTGGCGGCGTCGATATCAAAGCCATGGACATTCCGAAGAAGCTGTTTGCGACCGCCCGCTGTTTTGAAGAAGGTGGTTCGTTGACGATCGTCGGTACCGCGTTGGTCGATACCGGCAGCCGGATGGATGATCTGATATTTCAGGAATTCAAAGGCACCGGCAATATGGAACTCGTCCTGGATCGTAAATTGGCCGATCGTCGAGTGTGGCCAGCAATTGATATTTCGCAATCCGGCACACGTCGCGAAGAGCTGTTGCTGTCGCCGGAAACATTGCATGCGGTAACGATGCTGCGGCGCACGTTGACAACCATGCATTCCGTGGAAGCGATGGAACAATTGACAAAACAATTGGGTCGTTTCAAAACCAACGAAGAATTCATTACGCTGATCAGCGGCAAGTTAGCCGTTGATTAACCCGGTCGGGGCTGGTGAACTTGAATTCCAAATCCCATCCTGCTGTAATTTGCCTCAGTGGCGGAATGGATTCGACCAGTCTGTTGCTGAAACTGTTGGCCGAAGGCCGTGAAGTGCATGGGCTGAGTTTCGATTATGGTCAAAAACACGGCCTCGAATTACAGCGTTTGCAGGCCAACTTGGACTATTTGCGAGCGCAGGGATTGTCGGTTCATTGCCAACGGATTGACCTCTCAGACATCGCAACCCTGTTGCACTCGTCGTTGACCGATCTGCAGTGGCAAATTCCCAAAGGCCATTACGAATCGGACAGCATGAAACAAACGGTTGTCCCCAATCGAAACGCGATTTTCGCGTCGATTGCCTTTGCCTGCGCGTTGTCGTTGAGCCAAAGGCTGAAACATCGCGTCGATTTGTGCTTGGGTGTCCACGCCGGCGATCACGCCATTTATCCCGATTGTAAACCGGAATTTTACGATGCCATCTTTCATGCATTTGCGATCGGCAACTGGGATGCCGACCGGGTTTCGTTCCACTTGCCTTATGTGCATTGGGACAAATTCCAGATTCTCAAAGACGCGCAGCGTTCGATCAGAAAACTGGACCTCGATTTCGATACCGTCTTTCGTAATACCATGACCGGCTACGAACCTGGCGCCGATGGCAAATCGAATGGTTCGACCGGATCGGACATCGAAAGAATTCTGGCTTTCCACAAACTGGGGCTGGTGGATCCGATCGAATATGTCGAGCCCTGGCCGCAAGTTGTTGAACGGGCAACACGAATCCATGCCCAGTTCATCAACGACGAGTTTAACCGTTCACGAGCCAGCGTCGGCGATCCGTCCCGCAGAAACGGATTCTAGCCTTCTGTTACAGAATATAACGACTCAAGTCTTCGTCCGCAGCGAGAGCGGAAAGTTTGTCGCGGACGTATTGGGCGTTGATCGAGACGCGACCCATTTTCATTTCGGGAGCTTCAAAACTGAGTTCTTCCAGCAGCTGTTCGAGAATCGTGTACAGTCGCCGGGCGCCGATATTCTGGGTCGTCTGGTTCACCTGATCGGCGCAGGAAGCCAACTCTTCAATCGCATCGTCGGTAAATTCCAGATCGACCCCTTCCGTTTTCAATAATGCCGAATACTGTTTGGTCAACGAATTCTTCGGCTCGCGCAGGATTCGCACGAAATCCTCTTTTGTCAAATCGTCCAATTCGACTCGAATCGGAAATCGACCCTGCAGTTCCGGCATCAGCTCGCTTGGCTGGTGACGGTGAAAAGCACCGGCGGCGACGAACAGGATGTGGTCGGTACGGACGTGACCGTGTTTGGTCTGCACACTGGTCCCCTCGACGATTGGCAACAGATCGCGCTGCACTCCCTGCCGCGACACATCGGCTCCTTTGCCTTCGCTGGCGATCACTTTATCGATCTCATCCAGAAAAATGATGCCGAAATTTTCTGTTAACTCAACCGCCTGAGCATTGATTTTTTCGGTGTCCAGCAGCGAATCGCAAACCTGTTCGAAAATTACGGTGCGCGCTTCCTGGATCGGCAGCTTACGGGTGACTGAACTCCGCGGCATGATCTTTTCCAACATCCCCTGAAAGTCGACATCCATTTGGTCTGTCGACATGTTGCCCATCATGATCGGAACCGATTTCTGCTCGATCGTGATATCGACGTCGCGCTCTTCCAACTCGCCCGCTTCGAGCATGGCTTGCATTTTTGCCCGCGTCCGGTTGTACGATTCCTGTTCCGTCGGTGCGTTTGATCCCGTAACCGATTCGAGGCCCGGCATCGAGGCCGAGAATTCGTAAGCGACCGGGCGCGGGCACAACAGATCCAGAATTCGTTCACTGGTTTTCTGTTGGGCGACCGTTTCGACTCGTTGCCGTTCCCTGTCACGGACCAAGTTGACGGCGTTTTCCGTCAGATCGCGAATCATGCTTTCAACATCGCGGCCGTAGTATCCGACTTCCGTATACTTGGTCGCTTCGACTTTGATGAACGGCGCGTTGGTCAGTTTGGCCAGTCGGCGGGCGATTTCCGTCTTGCCAACTCCGGTCGAACCGATCATCAGGATATTTTTGGGAGCGACTTCGCCGCGCATCTCTTCACCCAATTGCTGGCGACGCCAGCGGTTGCGAACGGCGATGGCGACCGATCGTTTGGCGGAACCCTGTCCAACAATGTATCGGTCCAGCTGTTCAACGATTTCACGCGGCGTCGGTTCCTTGACAGTATTGTCACTGGCCAGTTCCCTGATCTTCTGTACTACTCCGGACATGCAAGTTCCTCGACGACAATATTTGTGTTGGTGTAGATGTCAATTTCGCCGGCAATCAATAATGATTCCCTGACAATTTTGGCGGCAGTCAAATTGCTGTGCCGCTTCAAGGCGCGGGCCACTGCAATGGCGTAGTTTCCACCCGATCCAATGCCGACAATGCCATCGGTGGGCTGGATCACGTCGCCGGTTCCACTGAGCAACAGCGTGTGACGCCCGTCGGTAACCGTCAGCAGTGCTTCAAGCTGACGCAAGGCCCGGTCCGTTCGCCATTGTTTGGCCAGTTCGGTGGAGGCTCGAACGATATTGTTCGGTGAATCTCGCAGTTTTTCCTCGAATCTCTCCAGCAGCGCAAATGCATCAGCCGTGCTGCCGGCAAAGCCACACAGGACTTTGCCGTCCAGCAGCTTGCGAATCTTCATCGCATCCGATTTCATGATGGCGGTGCCCAACGTGACTTGGCCATCGCCCCCCATGGCAACGACGCCGTCATGTTGGACGGTCAAAATGGTGGTCGCATGTACTTTCATGTTGGTTCCAAAGTCCGGTTTTCGGGAACTTTCCGTTGTAGCATGTTTCGGCAAAAGTTGTAGTCTCAGCGGAATTGTTCCGGCAACGGTTGGACGATTCCCGTTTCTTTCAAACGAAACTGATGGTAGTCTGCAGATCCAGAACATGCGAAATATCCTGGACGGGTATGCGATGGAAGTGCTGATCGACTATTGGCCGGTGTGGGTCGGAGCTGCGGTGCTAGTGGCCGCGCTGTTGCTGATGCGAATGTATTCGCAGCCGGCTCGATTGCCCTACCAGGCGCGGGGGCGGCTGGTAACAAAATCGGAGTTGCGATTCTACAAGTCGCTCGACAAAGCGGCGCAGGATGATTTCCAGATTTTTG
>JBGSXT010000237.1:0-3014 GCA_041751295.1 Mariniblastus sp. | reverse complement strand
TGATTCCAGCAGACAAATGTGGAATCGCTCAACTGCCCACTGCATCGCGCGATACAGCGTCTGTTTGTCCTGGGCGCTCCCTTTGACAGCTTTTTTTTGGGAGAAAGTCAGCGGGATGCCCGCTCGCTCCGCCAGAATTTTCATGGCTTCGACAAACTCGACCCCTTCGCGACGCATCACATAATCAAAGACATCGCCGCGAACATTGCACACCCAACAAACCCAACTTTGCCTGGCCGGATCGACCTGCAGACTGGGCCGTTGATCGTCGTGCCATGGACAATGGCACACGTAGCGGCTGCCCGATCGACGCAGTTGCGAATAGCTGCCGATCAGATCGACGATATCATTCGCCTGTTTGATCTGCTCTTTTGTATCAGTCGCCAAACCGGAAGACACAGTTTCGTTCCAATCACGGAGGTGCGGAAATTCAACTTTAGAGGCCAATAGAAGTTCGCGGCGGGCGCAAACATTCAACCAATTACCGAAAACAGCATCGGCCTCGCGCGAAAACAGCGCTGGCCTGGTGTTCCGAGTCGGTTGTGATGTTGAAGGGTGCTAACAGCTTTAGGGTAACCACTTCCGTGTGGCATGCGGGTGTCGTTAACACGTCGTCTTCAGCAAAACGGTCTGATGCACGAATCATACGGAAAAAAGCATCAAACCCGCTTTTCAATCCGCACCATCCATGGCACAGGAAAGGAAATGTATTCCTGCGGAAAAACGGGGTCAACATCACTCGACCTGACTTTTTAAAATTATTGTCAGAAACCGCTGTCATACAAGCTGGCAGCGATTGCAGCTGGTAAAATCAGGTACAACCGATCGGCAAGCCTCAAAATCGTTGGGAGAACGTGTACTTGGTATGATGGAAACTGGTCATTTGTAGCGACCATTGAACGATTCTGCTGCGGAATTGGCCTGTTGATATTCCATCGAATTTACAATCCTGAAAACCCGGTATTGTTAATGTTGCTGACATTGTTTTTGACGCTTTTTGGACTCGCACAAACCTTGCCCAATGGTGGAATAGCTGTTTACCGTTTCGAAATGCAGTCAAACACGTCTGCAGCGGAAACTGATGAAATTCGCCAACAGGTTCTGGATTTGATCAGGAAATCCAGTTTTTCCCAGGCAGAAAAATTGATCGATCAGGCCATCGCTGCCGAACCGCACGATCTTGAAATCCATCTGCTTCGCAAATCGCTAGGCAATGAGCTGATCCGCAATCGCCAACGCGATGCCGGCGAGCAGCAGTTTGAAAAACTGCTGCAATACATGTTCGATTATCCAAAGCAGAGCCAGCCACTGCTGAAACACATGCCGCAAATCTTGATCAATCTGTCGTACGTACAACAGAACATTGAACCGGAATCGGCAAAGATGTTGGAAAAAGCGATGTCGATACTCAGGGCAGCAGTCGATGGTAATCCACAGAACGTGGCCTGGTCCAATGGTCTGTCGACGGCGGTCAATTTGCGAGGACGAGGATTGCTGCAACAATCTCGCCTGCCGGAAGCCCGCGCATTGTACATTAACGAGTTGGAACGACTGCGGGACCGTTGGCGGACCAGTCACGAAAATCCCGACAGCTGGCTGCGACTGGCGTATTTTCTGAAAGCGGTGTCTGAGCCGGAGGCTGAAGATCCGCAACATCGCGAGTTTGCAATTCCACTTCGATTGGAACGAATGAACCTGTTGATTGTTGGAGCGACCACTTTTCCCGACGCATTGGATCTTGTGCGAGAACGATTTGCCGCGCGGCTGGAACTGGCAAGCCAATATGAATCGGCCAGTCCGCCGACTGCCGTGAAAATGTTGTTGGTTGACAAAGCGGCCTTCAATGAAATAGCCCGACAAAGCAGATTCAACAGGGAATTATTGCCTACCAGAATTCAAATTGAAAATAGTCTGCAACAGATTCAACGGCGTTTGACGCGACAACAACTGATTGGCAACCGACCGCCAGTGATTGAAAATACAGATTGGCTGACGCAGCCACCGGAAAGTTGGACTGATCTGCCGGGGAGGCCCGTTTTGCTTTATTGTTTTTCGCCGTCAGACAGCGAGAGCGTCCGGGAGCTGGCAGAAATCCGCGATGACTTGAAAAACCGGCATTCGGTAGTTAACTTGATCGCATTGACCCCTGATGTCGACCAGTCGTTTACCCGTTTATCGACGGTCAAACGAAAATCGCTTCCCGATTCCGAGAATCAGCGTGCCCAGTACCGCCAGCAAATACTCGAGCAGATCGTACAACGCAATCAATTCAAATTTCCGTTCGGCATTGCCAAAGATGCCGCCAGCATCGCCGGCTCGTTGGGAATTTCCGAAGTTCCCTTCGTGCTGCTGGTTGACCAATCCGGGATTTGTCGAGAGGTTTTGGAAGGGCGATTTCCATTGAATACGATGATGGACGTCCTCAACCGGCTGACTGCCGATTCGAGACAGCCTGCGCCGAAATGAGCCTGTTGGATACTGGTTTCGGGTTTGAAGCGATACTGTCACCGGGAATTCAATGGTAGAATTCTATGCCACCCGTTTGTTCACCGATCAGGTACTCTCGAAAGCATGTCCTACAGATTCATCCCTCCATCAATCATTGTGTTGCTGATTTTTTCGACCAGCGTTCTGATACCTGCGACGGCCTGGTCCCAAATGGGGTGCGAACAATGGCTACAACAACTGGAATCCGGTGACACGGAACAAAAGGTTGCAGCGATTCGCGCCTTGTCAACGATGGTCGTCCGACAGCTGGCGACGCCTGACGAACGGACGAAAATCCGCGAAACGCTGGCTAATAATGCGAAAGTTGAAGTTCCCGTGATTCGATTGGCAGCTAATGTCGAGCTGCTAAAAATGGGGGCTGCGGAAGATGACCGCGAATTGATCAGCCAGGCTGTGCAGGCCATCCATGATGATAACATCAATGTTCGACGGGGCATGGCCAGATTTTTTCGAACTCTGTTTTCGGGCCGATACGAATATGGCAAAGAACACGAACCATTGCTGAA
>JBGSXT010000236.1:0-6985 GCA_041751295.1 Mariniblastus sp. | reverse complement strand
ACGAACCCCAGGCCCACATTTGCGGCACTCCATAGTAGAAGACCGGAATGCCACGGGCCTTTGCTTTTCGCGCGATCCACCAGTTGAATCCGGGATAGTCAATCAGAACCACCGCGTCGACGGCGTGATTGGCAAAGTAATCGTCCGCGCTGGCGATTAATTTGAAGAATGTCCGCAGATTCCAGATCGCACCGGATAAAAACATTACCGCCAGTCGAGTGAGGTCGTAATGTAGCTGGCAACCGGCCTCGGCCATCCTCGGCCCGCCATAACCCACGGCCTGACATTGTGGTGTTCGACGTTTCAACAGCCTGATCAAATTGGCGGCGTGCAGATCGCCGCTCGGTTCACCTACACTGAAAAAAATCTGCATCGCTCTGCCTTCCACATATCCGGAATCCGTTCAAACTGCCTTGGAGCCATTATGGCAAAATGCCCGCTTTGGACGAAGATCAATGAACCCGTAGCAACCATCGCAGACTGACTTTTCCACGTCGCCAGTCGACGGCGCAAAATACTCCGTCGCCAATCAGACAGAGTGCTTAAAAACTGACAGTTTTCCGACATGGACGCCGAAACTCATGTAACGCGCAGAAAATTCTGTATAAAAAACGGGAGTGGGTGTATAACTACGGTAGCGACGGCCCGAAGCTGTAGAGAATACCGCAACGTTTTATTTGTCCATTGTTTTTACTCGATCGGAACCATCATGAAAAAGTCCATTATTCTGTTGTTTGCCTTGACATTGACGCCGTTTGCTAACCTTGCCAACGCGGACACTCTCTTTGAAGCAACCATTGACGGATCGCAAGCTAATTCGGGTAACGGAACCGGAAGTGAGGCCACCGGCTTTGCGACCCTGGTGCTGAACGACGACATGACCGAGTTGGCCATGGAAATCACTTTCGAAGGAATTACGACGGCGGCGATGACTGCATTTCACATTCACAATGGCGACGCCGGTGTAAACGGTCCTGTTGTTTTTGGACTCAAGGGACCCAACCATGACTTGGATGGGGACTTTATGGATTTGGGAAACGGGTTTATCTCTGCCTGGGACGGCAACGAAGGAAATGCCACCACGCTCGCCATACAGCTAACCGATTTGTTTAACGCAGGTCTATACTTCAACGCGCATACACCCGCCTTCCCGGGTGGCGAGATTCGTGGCCAAATTGTTGCCAAGGCCAGCGTGCTCGTTGGCGATATCAATCTTGACGGTTCTGTTAACCTGTCAGACGTTGCCCCGTTTGTCAGTTTGCTGTCTAGCGGCCAATTTCAGGCTGAGGCAGACATCAACGGGGATGGCGTGGTCAATCTGTCCGACGTTGCTCCTTTTGTAGAACTGCTGTCCGGCGGATAAAAATCAGCGATGGGTTTCGGCCGGACGGGGCTGAAACGTTTTTTCGAAATTGGGAGAGCTGAAAACCAGTTCGATCTGCTTTGACTGGTCGAGATCGGCCATCATTTTCTTCTGGCAATGCTGGCAGTGGAATCGAATAACGGCTCCCGCGAGTTGCGTTTTTGCCGCCGCCGATTCGGAAACCGGCTTGTGACGGATCGGACAATTGGCTTGCCAATACTGTTGAGTCACCACGAGCTGGTGATTGGCCTTCGTTTCGAATTTTTTTCGATCGGCCTCAAATTTCAGTTTGCTGGCGTTGCAGTCAAAGAAAAGATCACCTTTCAGATAGCGGGATGAGCAGTCCGGATTGACCGCTTTGCCCGAAACGACGCATTTAATCCCGGTCAAGTCAATTTTGTGCAACGGCGAATCCGTTCCACTACCAATCAACACGAATAACAACAGCAGACTCTGAATCATAGCATTTGCTCCCAATCCCCGGCATTGCTTCCAAAAAGCACTTATGTGGAGGCTCTGGATCGTGGGCGTCCCGGAATTCTGCGGATCAGCACCCGTCCGATCTTACCAGCCAATTTCTTGGATTATCGGATGTCATACCAATCTGGTTGATCGAAATTACTCCAGCCCGATTGTTTGACGGTTGGCAATCTGATGTTGCAGATTGTGAATTCTGGGCTCCTGCAACTTGAACGTCAAAGTCCAGCCGACAAAAACGATCGATACAACCATGATAAACATCGACTCAAAGCTAATCAAATCGACCAGAGCTCCAACCGCGGTTGACATCAGAATCACCGGCAGCGCCATACAAAAACCGAGCGTGCTGAGGTAAATCGGCTGGCGCGCCCGTTGAGCAATTTCGAGCGTGTAATTGCTGAAAATGCGCATCGTGACCGGAGTCAAACCGAGCAGAAAAAACACGACGCAGCAGCCGACCTGTTGGTAATCGGCAGGGATGAAGTTTGTGATCATCGTCAAGATTGGCGTCAGGCATAACAGCAGCATGGCCCAACGGATCGCCAATCGGTTTCCAAACCGATCGGCGATGATACCAACGGGAATTCCGAAAACTGCCGTGCCGATATTTTGTGCAATCACCCATGGCACTAAGGCCTCCATCCCAAATTCCATATATTGCCGCGCGTACGCCTGATAATGCGGAAACAGTGTGTTGCTCATTCCGAATGATGCTGCAATCAATGCCAACAGACGAAAATTGCCATCCGTTCGAACCAGATTGAACGCCGAAGCAATCGTTTGCCGCGTGGATCGGACGTTCGATGTCGAATGATCACGATCCTCTTTCAACATCAGCCCAAGTACGCCCGCCAGTAGGAATGCGGTACCGGTACTGGCGAACAGCCACGTGAACTGGGTATTTCCATCCGCCAGCCAGGGCCTCATCAGGAACCAGGCGCAGGCAACCGATGTCGCTGCGCCCAAGATCATCGCAACCAGCATTAACCGGCCCCGCGACTGAACCGCGACCAGCTTGCCGTGCAGTAGACTGACGCTCAAATTATGCAGACCGACGCAAATCCAGAAGAGTCCGTAAACCAGCAGAAAGAACAGTGGCAGCCATTTCGGAGTCTGGCCATTGAGCCAAATCCACGTTGCGGCCAGCGACATGAAGAACAGCCCCATCAACCCGGAACTAGTCGCGACGACAAATTTTTGACGGGATGCCCGACGCAGCCGATCGGATGCCAAGACCGGAGTGACGCTTTGCCCCAACTTGCTGAGCATCGGCAAACAGCCTCGCAGCCAGCCGCCTCCACCGATGGCGTCTAGAATGGCTGGTAAAACGACGCTTTCAGTTTTAAAAATCCAGCCCGTTCGGATCGCGACGTTGTAGAGAATTAAAACGATAAAGTTGTGACGCGTTCCGGTTTGTTGAACTTCGTCTGTCGTTGGCTCGGTTTTGTGGGCGGGGCTGCCGGTCGCTTCCATAGCTGCAATTTAATATATTGCGGTCTACTTCACAGGAGCCGTATGTGCTGGCAATTCTCCGGTTTTTCAGTATGCAAATGTGAGTTGCATGACAATCCGGAAACTGTTTTCGGATTTGTTCTGAAACCTTCATTGACTCGACTCGTAATGATGACAAACATTCAGCGTCAAACTGAAATTGCGGCAAGTGACATTGCCAGACAAATCTGTGTGTGCCGCAACACAAAACACTCACAAGGCTAAATGATGCGAACGCGGATCAACAGACAGGTTCTCATTCGACGAATTGACGTAGCACTTACCTTTTGGTTGCTGCTGATGTGTTTTGGCTCTAACCTTGCCGCCCAATTGAAAAGCGTCGGAAAGACCTGGCCTGTTGGAGAACTCGTGCCGATCGGGAAAATCGACCATACGCAGTTTGATGCATTGTTGCGAAAACATGTCGATCAGGACGGCCAGGTCAACTATTCAGACTGGAAGGACTCGGCAGTAGACCGGACAGCGCTGCAAAACTACCTGGCCGATCTGTCGCGAGCGAACACACAGCTGCCAGCCTCCCAGGAAACAAAACTGGCCTATTGGATCAACGCCTACAACGCTGTGACGATCGAAGGCATTCTTGAGGTCTATCCCACGACCAGCATCCGCGATCATACGGGCACATTTGGCTACAATATCTGGAAGGACCTGAAATTGATCGTCGGCGAGGATTCAATCAATCTGAACGACATCGAGCATGAAGTTTTACGCAAGATGGCTGAGCCTCGAATCCATTTTGCGATTGTCTGCGCTTCAATTGGCTGTCCGCGGCTGCTGAACCAGGCCTATGTTGCCGACAGAATTGACGAACAGTTGACGCTGAATTCCCGCGATTTCTTTTCCCGGAAACAGAATCTGACATTCGACACGCGAGGCAGGCAGCTACAATTGAGTGCGATCATGAAATGGTTCGCCACCGATTTTGGGTCTGATCGGGAGGCGCAGATTCAAAAGGTGGCGTCTTGGTTTCCGGATGAAGCGAAGGATTTTGTCACCAGCAGCAGCTTTTCGATCAGCTATCTGGATTACGACTGGAACTTGAACGAGCGGAAATAAGGCGGGCGGCAGGTGAAAATTTACCAGAGTAGAACAGTTGTCCCCAACTGTTGGGGACAACTGTTCTACTCTGATTGGCTAGGCAATTGGCTGCTTACCGTGCCATGGAGTTCGTGGCCCGCGATGTCGGAGACAATTCGAAAGGGCAGGGGGTCAATTTTTGAATTTGCAGCTGCGATTATTCCTGTTCCGCGACTGCTTTCTCATGCCACTCGTTCAAGACACCGAATAATTTTTTGCCATCCTGCCAATTTTGGATAACGTGCCCTTCTCCGTTGATGATCTCCAGTTGAACATCAGCCCCCAATTTTCTGAGTTCTGTCGCCGTTGATTCCATCGGCTTCACCCAGCCCGTATCGGTTTCGCCGGCATACATCGCGATCGGCAAATCGACGAGTTGCTTCAATCGTTTTTTGTCGGCGACGGAAACCGGGTAGCCAGGCAGAGCCATCAAAGAATGAAATCGCTGCGGGTATTTACCGGCGATGCGAAACACGCTGGTGCCCCCATTGCTGACTCCAGCCAGATGGAATTTACCCCCCGCTGGCTGGTACGTTTTCTGAATTTCATCCAGAAAATCCGGAATCAGTTTTTCCGCACCTGCGTTAAAGAACGTTCCTTCGGGGGCCACCGGACTGATCACGATCCAGCCATAGGTTTCTGCTCCCCGTTGCCAATACAAGCTCAAGCCGGCGTTGACCATTTGCCGGTTTTGCGCCCCGGGAGGAAGCGCCAACAGGATCCGATACGGCTTGTCGGAATCAAAGCCTTTGGGCAGCACTACCGCATATTCTATTTTTTTGCCGTCCAATTCGACGGTTTCAAAACGGGTCTCACGAACCTTCCCGCGAGCTACTGCCGCAGACAGCGAACACCAAACCGCCAGCAGCAACAATCCAAAACGAATCAAACGACAGAAATTCATGGGGATGGCCCTGGGATCACTTGGTTTATTAACGACACAATAAAAGTCCTTCTGCTATCGTCATTGATTCCGTCACGACGCATGCGCGAGCGACGCTCACTTCAGAGGGGGTCAGACCCACTCTTCGGCGACCGAGTGGATTCGCACAATGATTTTTTACCGCCGAAAACTGCGTCAGACCCCAGCGGCGTGAATCTAATAGTGTATCCTTGGCCCTTCTGCTGATTTCGGAAACAGGCCGGCTTCATCGAACAGGACTCGATCTTCGTACTGGTTGAACCAGATTGCTTCCGGATTGCGACCGGTGATCGCGACTTCGCCCTTGTGTTTGGCATCCGCGACTCCCCGCATCAGTTTGAAAATGACCACGCCGTTTTCGCCGCCGGGAATATTCAGTGGTTCATTGGTGACGGCGCAGACTTCCGTTTTGCCTTTGTAGTGCGTTATCGAAAGTCGCGCATGGGTTTCAATGCCCGACAGGCCTTTTTGTGATTCATTCAGAATCCTCCACGCTTCCTCAATCGGCACATTAAACGCACGGTGTCCCACAATATCGCGACCGCAGAAGAAATAGTGATTTTCAACCCGGTTGCGTTTGAGTTCGCGTTGCAGAATGCGCAATGCATCCGGATCGTTGTTGATCCCTTTGATAATCGGCGATTGGTTGTCGATGTTGACCCATGAACGACTTGCCAGCCGTTGAACGCTACGGAGCGTATTATCCAGCCACACCAAACCTCCCCGCGGATCTTCGATGAAGTTTCCTCCCGCATCTTTTTTCAGCAGCTCATCGGGATGATTAAAATGGATGACAAATCGGAGACTCGTTCGCGGATAATTTTCATGAAACCTGTCCAGCATGTCGAAAAAATCATCGTCAAAGCGATCAGGAAAGAAAGCCAGTTCCTTGGTTCCCAGGCGGATGTTTTCAATGCCGGCCTCGGCCAATGAAGCCCACCATTGGGCAATCTTCCGGTTGCCCAACACCATCGGATCGCCACCCGACATCAGAATTTCCCGTAGCCGTTCGCGGCCCGTTACCGGATGACGGCCACCGTTGGCATCCACCGCTCGATTGTGCTCCCGGACGTACTGGCAAATCTCTTCGACTTGAGCCAGGCCTTTGGGGGCCAGCGCACCATCCGGACGGGGAACATCTTTTCTGGCAATCAGCTCTTCCCGGTAGCAGAATCGGCAGTGAGCCGAACACGTGGAGGCAACATAGATCAACCCCAGTTCGTATTTGTGAATCAGTCCTTCCACCGGACTGTAATCCATCTGTTTGCCCGGGTCCTGGGAACCGGCCAGATCAAATGTCTCGGCGGGACTGGCTTTGATCAGCTGCTGCATCGCCGCACTGTTCCGGGCCTGTTCAAAATAGTGACGAGTAATTTTGACCGGCATCCGCTTTTCAATCTCGCGGTCGGTTCCCTTCAGGTCGACCAGCGCACTCAGCTCAGCAGCGGAATAGAAATTGAGCATATCTTCATCGACTTTTCCATCAACGAATTTGTCAAAACCGGCCGTGATCTGCCGATCGTACGAACCTTTTGCGACGGAATCGACGAAGGCTTCGATTTTACTGGAAGCAGCAGTTTTTTCAGCAATTGACATTTCTCAACCAATGGAAAATCGAATGGATGTTATTC
>JBGSXT010000235.1:0-4398 GCA_041751295.1 Mariniblastus sp. | reverse complement strand
GCCGTTCCAAACGATTTCTTGACGCGAATTTTTCTGCCATTCCAATCGACTGCATAGATTTCATCGAGTATCAGGTGCGACACAAATCCAATCACGACCGCCCATGATTTGAAGATCCGAACTCCCAGCTCCGGCGAAAGGCAGACGATAAAAGTCGTCAGTCCGGCAATCAGCGCTGCGGGCAGGCTGTGCCACATACCACGGTGAACCGTGTATCGCTGGAACAAGAAGCCAATGCCAAATCGAATGAATACGTACAGCAGGCCGGCTGTGAATACCATCATCTCCTTGTCCATTCCGAATGCTTCCAGTCGCCGCAACATCAACATCGGGACCAGAACGGAGACAAAACACAACATTTCCCGCTGGGGGATTCCTGAATCACTGTCGAGGTCGGGAAGCATTCCGGCGACGCTGCATAAGGTTCCAGCCACCACACAATGCGGAATCGTCAGATTGAAAGCGAAATGACCACCAATACCGTAGACGACTCCCAATGCCGTGCTGGTCGAAATGTGGGTTCGGAAATTGGCCATGCGACAATCGATGAATGAAAATCTTCGATTGTGTAAATAGGGAATTGCCGGAATTGGCAAAAGATCAACTGGCAGCAGTTGTCGAAAAGTATCGCATGACTTGCGAAATGGTCGCAGGGCAGGGGCCTGCTAGCCCGCATTTCTCACATGCCGGGGACGTGACAGACACTGTGCATATATCTTAACCCGAAACGTTAGTGAGGTTTGGCGTGAATTTCCTCGCTTACCCGTCGGGTTACAGTCGGCATGTGAGAAAGTCGAGCTAGCTGTTGGAAAAACTGTGGGTTCCGTACCATCCGGATGCAAGCTTGACTAATCCAATCCCGACCTCCGTCCAACGACTGTCAAGCATGTTTTCGTAATGGCTGGGGCTGTCCAACCACGTATCATGAAAAAACTGCGCGGCTTCGGCGGCAGTCAGCGAACTGTCGCCATAGAAGATGATATTTTCGCCGTACAAGGTGCGTCCGCCGACAATCAACGACTCAACATCCGCAGCGGTGGAATGGTGGAAATTGACCGGCAGAACACTTTGTGACCAGGCTTCAGCGTAATTGCTTAAGTCGACAACAGCCGTAAGCGGCGATAATCCCAAACTCAGGCGGAGCTGGTTCAGCAGTTGCAATGAATGCTGTTCCGCGTCATTCAAATTGACATAGAAGTTGACGGCATTCTGATCGACGTTGCTGAATCGCAGCGTATCACCATTTTCTATGGTGTCTGTCCCATCACTGGCAGAATGACTGGCGATATTCAGTGTTTGACCGGAAGCCGTAACGTTGTAGTCCCCGAACTCTCCTTGAAAAAATGCAAACTCTTCGCCGCCAGTTCCAAAGTCGATCGTGTCGTTGCCGGTTCCTCCATTGAGCGAGTCATTGCCGGCACCACCAGACAATTGATCCTGTCCCGCATCGCCCCAGATCTGGTCGTTACCGTCATCGCCGAATACGGTGTCGTTGCCGATGCCGCCGTACAGGGTATCGTTTCCATCACTGCCGCGCAGGATGTCAAAGCCCTGTTGACCGAAAATCTGATCTTGTCCGGCACCTGCTAACAATTCGTCGTCGTGATTACCCCCTTCCAGAAAATCGTCGCCCTCGCCGCCGAAAATTTGATCCATGCCGTCGCCACCACGGAGCGTATCGTTGCCGATTTCGCCGTAGATAACATCATCTCCATAGCTGCCGACCACGGTGTCATTTCCATCGCCGCCAAACACTCGATCATGGCGAGCGCCCGGATCGATCACGTCGTCGCCACCGCGTCCTCGCAGGACGTCATTTCGATCACCGCCAACAATCAAATCGTTGCCGACACCGCCCTGGAACCAGTTATGGCCGTTTCCACCTCGGAGATCATCATTCCCGGCATGGCCGTAACCGGTGGAACTGATCTCCGTGTAATTCGTGAACGAATCGTCACCATCTCGACCCAGAAACCGGATGCGTTCAACGGCTGAGGTCGCGAAGAGCTGTTGCAGGTCATTTAATGTGACTTGAAGGCCGCCGTTCAGATGATGAACCTCGGAAAAATCATCGCCGTTCGAACCATTGATCACGACCGTGGCAAAGCCGTTCACGGTTTCCAGCGAGATGCCGGTCAACAGCTGTCGCGGTTCGAGGCCTGAATAATTCATCGTCCGCGATTTGCGGCACTGGCGAATGCTGCGCTTGCGAAAAAATCGTCTCATTGGATTGCCTCACTTCCAGTTTCCGTTTCGCGAACCAACGGAGTAGATCAATGCAACTTGTGATATTCAAGGGTCAAAATCGGCGTCAATTCCGTCATCGCCATGCAGATTGGATGACAGCTCACAGACAGCACGAGCGATCTGCAGCACAGCAAGGCTTTTCCGGTCTCGGTATTTTTGGGAATTGCAAATCCGGTAATGAACCGTCTGCAATTAAGGTGGTATCCAGGTGTTATCGGTCGCAGCGTTTGGTCGCCGTCAATACCATCGCCAGCCGGGTGGATCTCCGACGGCTTGGTTGCTAGCTGTACGAGGAATTTCTGTCGAATCGGTTGCGGCAGTTGCCACTGGCTAGTTGGACAGCGTTACAATTCAGGCAATACAAGCACGACGCGCAAGCGAGTGAATGACTTGCGGCAAATCCACTTGCTTGCGCTTCGTGCTTGTATTCGCGATATTTTAAGCAGAAAGTGGCGCTGTCCAGCTCCTACTTCGGTCTTGAGTCATTTGAACGAATTGCCTTTAATGCCGAATTCGTGTCCGGATTCAAGGAGGAAACCCGCATGTCCATTTACGATCTGCTGATGCTCGCCGTTTTGGCGGGATCGATTTTGTTTGGCCTGTGGAAAGGTCTCGCCTGGCAAGTTGCGTCGCTGGCTTCGATTTTCGTCAGCTACTTTATCGCTCTGAACTTTCGCGGCCCGCTGTCAACCTGGATCACAGCGTCCGAGCCGTGGAACCGCTTTGCTGCGATGTTGATCCTGTTTCTGAGCACATCGCTGATCATCTGGATCGGTTACGGCTTTTTGAAGAATACGATCCAGCGGCTGCGGCTACGGGGTTTTGACGCGCAGGCAGGCGCATTGCTGGGCGCGGTCAAGGGCGTCCTGCTGTGCATGCTGATTACACTTTTTGGCGTCACGCTGTTTGGAGAAAACACGCGCAGTGCCGTGATCGCATCTCGCTCAGGCGGTTACATCGCGGCAGGCATCAATCGGCTGAACGCGCTGATCCCGGCTGAAATTCACCAAATACTCGATCCCCACATTCAACATTTCAACGAGGAACTGGCCAACGACGATCCACAGTTTCTGTCCAACAGCCAGAACCAATTGGATCAGAGACTGCAAACCTTTCGCGGAAAGTTCCAGTTACCCGCTCGCGGCGAAAATTTCAGTGGTCCGATGGGAACCGGAATACAAGCCAATTCCAACAGTGATTTCAATTCGGGAAACGGTGGTCGCGGCATCGGCGACAGATTCCTCGACGCTGGCCAGAAAATCCTCAATGAAGGGTTCACGGCGGGGAAACAGCGAGACGACCGATCCAATCGTTGATCGCTTGGGCACTCATTGGATCGACTTCATGTTGTTCGCTGCCAGCCCCGGAAATTGCAATTTTCCCGGACAAAAGTAGGTCTCCAACCGAACATAAGAAACATTATCAGACGTTGCAAAGACGTGATTATGATCTGGTTTTTTGTCGATTCAGGCCCGCTCGACGTCAGGTTGGCTGATTCTGATCCAGAAAAACGCCCAGCTGGCGGAAACGTTGGTAGCGCTGTTCGAGCAAGTCGCCAGTCGAAATCTTTGACAGTTCAGCCAATGTCTTTTTCAGGTAGCCCTTGATGATCGACGACATCCGATGATGGTCCCGATGGGCGCCCCCCAGCGGTTCGGGAATCACATCGTTGACGACGCCCAATCGTAGCAGATCTTTGGCCGTGAATCGAAGCGCGTTGGCCGCCTGTTCGGCATGCTCAGCGCTTTTCCATAGAATGCCGGCGCAGCCTTCGGGACTGATGACTGAATAATAGGCGTTTTCCAGGACGGCGACCCGATCACCAACGCCGATCCCCAAGGCTCCGCCGCTGCCACCTTCACCAATCCCCAGGCAGATGATCGGAGTCGCCAGTCGGGACATTTCGTACATGTTTTCGGCAATCACTTGAGCCTGCCCCCGTTCTTCAGCACCAATTCCCGGATACGCTCCCGGCGTATCGATGAAACAGATCACGGGCAAGGCGAACTTGGCCGCCATCCGCATTTTCTGCATCGCTTTGCGATAGCCTTCGGGATGGGCGCAGCCAAAATAATTCTCCGCACGATCCTGGAAGGTACGGCCTTTCTGATGGCCAATCACCATGACTTTGGTATTGTCCAGATTCGCGAA
>JBGSXT010000234.1:0-2854 GCA_041751295.1 Mariniblastus sp. | reverse complement strand
CACTGTTATTTCTGAATTGCCGCTGGAATTGAAGAGAGGTAAAACTACTGAAATTCCCGTGACCGTTGATCTGTCGGAAATGGCCCTGCCTGGCCGGATACTGTTTCGATTTTTTACGAATCCGCCGATCGATGTTCCTGTAGTAAAGGTTGAATTCATGCCCGACGAATCAAACGCCAGTGAGCAGTAAAGATGAATCAACGCAAACGTCGCCGATCTGCCATGACACTGGTCGAACTGGTTGTCGTAATTGGCATTGTTGGCATATTGATTGCGATGCTGCTGCCTGCGGTCCATTCAATTCGCGAATCTGCACGACTCACCGACTGCAAATCCCGCATTCGGCAACTTGCGATCGCTGCCCTCGACTATGAGCAATCCCACCAGGCATTTCCACCCGGGCAGCTGACTCTTTGGCATGTATCCGATTTCGCGGAAATTGACTTTTCCAATCAGCAATTGGTTGGCCATTTGGGGTATCTCCTGCCCTGGTTGGACGAGGGAAACTTCAGATCTGAGTTCAGCGAAATCAGCTGGGCAATCGAAGAATTTGGACCGCCGTGGTATTCATTGCTGAATCTGGTCGAGGTTTCGAACCGCGTTATTCGACCGTTGAGATGCCCATCTGACAGTGATGAACCAATTTCGCATCTAGGAATATCAACCTTTTTGTACGGCGCCGTACCCGGCAATGCGCTCTCGGCACCATCAATAGAGGAATTGGGTATCCCACCGGGGTATCACGGCTGGACCAGTTACCTCGGCTCAACAGGAGTAATAGACGGTGATTCAAATCCCCTGCAAACAGGCATCTTTTTTTCGCGGTCAACAATTTCAGCCGCCGACGTATCCGATGGTCAATCGAACACGATTCTGTTTGGCGAGGTGGCCGGTTCCGGCGCGAGTTCCAGCGCGAGTGGATTGCCAACGGATTTCAAAAACATGAAGCACTCGATCATGCAAAACGGCATCAGTTCGCCTCGTTTCTTCTTCGATGATACCGACGACAATCTGGATGAATCCGTCTTCATCTATTCCAGCCGTCATCGCGGAGGGCACTATGTTAATTTTGCGTTTGTTGATGGTCATACACAAACCTATCCCAGCAGTACCGATCGGCTGCTGCTGAGGAATCTGACTACTCGAAACGGTGGAGAGATCGTTGAACTTGATTGATGTTTTGGCCGTTGCAAACAGTCTGATCGCGTTCCGCCCACACAAAAGCGTCCTCGCGGTGGTGATTGTTTTCCCGTTGCTTGCAGCGACGTTAGTGGGTGAAGACGATATTGAATCCCTGATGTCAAGAATGAAAAGGGATGGCATCGATCACGACCATATTTTTGACGGCCTTGGCGTCGAGGTGATCGGCAGCAATTCGGACAAGCCGGAACAGGAATTCAACGTATCGTATGACCAGCTCAAGTGGAATGTCTGGCGGTACGAATATCACGCTGATATCGCTGAAGGGGAGGTTGATGCTGCGCGAATGCGCGACAGGGATTTTTTATTTGATGGGTATCGCATTGGTGATAATGACTATGTTTTCCGAAAACTGAAATTCATAAAAAGCCGGTCAAAAACTTTTGAGCTTTCACATTTTCCGTTTGCGACCATGTCAACCCGAATTGCCGGTAACAGTCTGCACGCGTTCCTGTCGTTTGAAGGCACGGAAATGTCGTTTCTTGAGGATTTACCGCACCATGCGGGACGCCCCCTGGAAGGAGTTGCCTTTCGCAACAAACTGGTCCGGGGTTTGGTCAAATGGCTTCCAGAAGACGGTTACATGATTACCGAGGTGGAAATGATTCATAACTCACCCGAAATGGAAGGCAAGGCGCTGAGTCATTGTTTTGTCAATTACCGCGAACATGAGGGAAGGCTATTGCCTATATGGGCCGAAGCCCGGTCCGGAGATTTCTCGCGCGTCTACAACATCACAGAGATTGGTCCGGCAAATCCTGACCCCCATTACTACACCGCTGAGGCGATCGGCCTCGAAACGCCGCCGCGGCCCGTTCGCGTCTGGGTATACTGGCTGGTCGCCGCAGTTGTGCTTATGCTGGCCGCATTGGTGCTGCTGAAAAAGAAATCCCGGAACTCTCAGACCGCATAACGAGTGGCTGGGGATGCCGATTTTCATATTCCAGGTGTCCTCACTTGACGACCAGGGAAACATTATCGGCGACAGCAACCTCGTCGTTCTCGAACCGAACGCCTGGGTTGTCAAACCGTTTCCGATTCAGAATTATGTTGAATACTCTTCGCAATTGGCTTACAGTGCGACTTCGCACGATACTCACAGCCCGCTACAAGCCATCCTCGTTGCCAACCAGCATTTCAACCCATTTGCACGGGCATGATAACTTCGTGGGCCGGTTTGAGTGACAGATTGCTGCAGCGATCCAGATAAAATTGGCGGGGTTCTTCTCGACACAGGCACAAAGCCAATAAGCGATTGGCCGAAAGGAATCGAATCGGGCTGATCGTGCGACGAGTCGTGATGCCTTTCGAATCTTGATAGCATAATTCGATTACGAAATCGTCGGGATTTTGCATCGCACGTCGAATCGTTCCTGTCATGTTACGGCCTCTGATTTTGAACTTTGTTCCGGTGGGAGAATTGCTTGCCTGAATGATTATTCGACAGCCCGAGGACTCGTTAGGTCCCATATGCGGAGAATTCTGCGGGCGATCACAATATTGGTCGATTGACGATCAATCGTCATGAAAACGCGGACTGGCCGGACCGCGCCGATGCGACGGACAAGATGACGGGCTGTTCGCACGGCCGCTGGGGTCAGACCCACTTTTCGACAACCGGGTGGGTAAGCAAAACCAGGTTTGTTACCGCCGA
>JBGSXT010000233.1:0-6298 GCA_041751295.1 Mariniblastus sp. | reverse complement strand
CTGGCGTTTGCTAGCCAGCGAAATCCGGGTCATCAAGCAGGATTGCCAGGCGTTCCTCAGAATCTGGAGGCTTTATTGGCGGAACCTCGTGACTTGGCAGTTTCAACAAGTCCCGATCTGATTATTCTGATCAACAACCTGCAACAGGAAATCCGCGATGACTATGGACAGCTGCCATTCGATTTTGAAATTCGCCTGATGGGAAATGACCTCTCAAAAGAGGGCATTACCCAGAACCAGCGACCAGGCAATTTCGAGTTAAAGCAACAATCCCTTGGCGATATACTGACCAAAATCATGGTAGAGGCGAATCCGGACAAGAATATTGCCGGAGCCAGTGATCTGAATTGCAAATTGGTCTGGGTCATTGCGGCCGATCCAGCCGATGCCAGTCGACAGATCGTCTTGATAACAACTCGGTCGGCAGCGGCAGCGAATTCCTATCAACTTCCACCGGCGTTTGTAGGCGATTAGCGAGCTATTGTCGGCCCCATGAAACGAATTTTCCGCGAGAGTTAGTTTAACCGGCAGGAACGTTGTGTCACTTATGCCTAAATGCTCTGCGGCTGGATAGATTCAAGTGCCCATCAGTTTTGCCGCATTGGAATTGCAACTGATCCGCGCTTTTCAGACGATAATTGTTATAATTCAGTCTGGGAATTCAACCGGATTCGGCAAATCGGAACAGGAAGATTAGTTGGACCCTTTCACCATTCATTGTGGAGCCTGCGCCTCGCGACTGAAAGTCCGCAGTGAATCAGCAATTGGCCAGCGGCTGGCCTGCCCAAAATGCGGCAACATGATTCTGGTTGACGCTCCTGTTGATGGTGCCCCCCCTGAAACGGATTCGCCAAAATCGGCGGCAGGCGTGCTCGAGTCGCGGCAATCATGGGAAAGTGAATTCGAGGAGATTGATCAGCTTCTCGCTGTCAATACAGAACTAGCGAAAGCAAAACCTTCAAAACACTCGCCCAGGAAACCGGCGACTGCCGCCCGACCGCAAACATCCAACTATCCGACAGCCGTCCATCGGGAGGCGCAGCCAGTCTTGCCAAACGAACATTGGATGGCGCAGTCAACTCAACTACGGCGCAAATGGCTGATGATGGCTGCTGGATTGGTCAGTCTATTGGTTTTGGTAACTGCAGTGGTCATGGCAATCACTGCCAGTCGGTCGAACCAGCAAACCGACGCGGCAAACGCGGTTGCAGAAAAAGAACCGAATTTTTCAACAATCGATCCAACGGACGCAAATGACGAATCGAACCGGCCAGGCAAACCGGACTTGAAATCGGACCCAAAAAATGTTGATGACTCCACCGAGATTCCGTCGAATGAGTTGCCCGATGAGAAAAATGGCATGCCCCTGGTTCGCGAGGGCGAGTTGACGAATCCATCCAACGAGCCAATTGCTCCCCCGGACCCGGGCGATGCAGTTATCGAGCCTTCGGTGACAGACGATAACAAGACTAATTCTGGGCCTGAACCAATTGACTCCAATGTTGCCAAACCACCAGCGAATCCCTCCCCCTTCGGACCCGGTTTTGAAAATCTGTTAAACCAGGAAACTCGCAATGCCGGGTCAGGCGAATCCAGTTTTGGCGAACTGTCCGAAGCACTGGAAAATTCAGGTACTTCCGTTTTTGAAATTAATCAATCGGCATCGGTTGCCCAGCGACGTCAGGTCGGCGTCCAGAAATATTTTATCAGTAAACCAGCTGCGATTGATCTCAAAGACTTGAAGCGGCTGGATGATTCCGTTGCTGGAGTAAAATATTCAGGCCAGTTGCTAACGCAAATGCTCGCCGAGATCACTCAAATTACCAATGTGCCCATATCGTTCGATGCTGAAATCCTGCAGTTGCAGGACTTCGATTTCGGATATCAAATTGAATCCATCGAAGCGACCGACACCAGTTTTCGCGCTACGATTGAAACTGCACTTGCCGTATTGAATCGACAGCCGGACAAACCCGAAATTATTCTGGAATACGATGGCACGACGCCGGCGACCATTACGGTCAGGGACGGTCGAACGATTCGAACGGAATTGATTCCCATTCCAACACTTGCCAGTCCAGATCAGGAATCGAAAGAGCGACTCAGCCAGCTGATCCAACAATTGGTTGCTCCGAATAGCTGGAGTGACGCAGACCAGTCATACTCCTTAATGGTTGATGGGGCAAATCTGTCAGTAACGCACCATCCGTTAGTGCTCCGTCAAATCTCCGAGTTCTGCCGCAAATGGAACACGGCGTTGGCGATACGCGACGGCAACTCGGACGCCGAATCGCTCGCATCCCGCTGGATCGCCTCCAGCACATCGCGGCAAGCCAAATATGAAAGCGTGCCGAAATTTGAAGTTCCCATCCAAATCTTCCTGACCCAACTTCAGCAACAGACCGGCGTGAATGTGATTGTCGACTGGAATTCGCTGCTGTCGGCAGGCTGGAATCCGAACACACACGTCGCGTCAGGATTTGACGAGCCAACCGTTGGTGAGATGCTCGACGAACTGACACACTCGATGGACGTCGGCTGGCGTGTAATAAACGCAAACACGTTCGAGATTACCTCCAATGAAATTGTCGAAGAAACCCCCCTGCTCGAATTTTATTCTTGTGCAAAAATTCTGGCTGGCACTCTGAATGCCGAGCAACTGGTTCTAACGGTCAGACAGGCGTTGCAATCCGTGAACCGGACTCTCGATCGGGCTCGCATCCATTTTGACCAGGAAACGCAATGTTTCATCGTCGTCGCTCCCGAATCCATTCATCGCCAACTCGAGGCGCTTGTTACCCGTTTGGAAACATCGCCAAAGTGATTTTCAGTTAAATCGAATTTCCAGTTTTTCGCTGTTCTGCTTAAGACTGGTCGAGGCAGTCAAGATAATTACTGCTTCGCGGCGGTCGACTCATCTGGCAGACAACGTTGAAGAGTCATCAATGCGTACGCTGTCCCATACTGCTGGTGGTAATTGTAGAGCGTGTAGTCCCACCAGCTGCCATTGGGCTCCTGATGTTGCGAAATAATTTTAGCCAACATCTGTCGATACTCCGCGCGATCTTCCGGTTTCAGTTGATCGATACACAGCCCGGCATAATAATGGCCGTAGTAGTAAAAATAGCCAGCAACCTGCATCCAGGCCTCGTGCGGAATCGGGCGTTTGCGTCCGATACTGAGCCAACCGTTTCTCAGATACAGCCGGTACAACCAGACTTTCAGCACATTGTCGGTGATCTTTTCGTCACCCCACAAGCGCAACGCCAAATTACAAGCCTGAGACCGGCCGAGACTTCCACCTGGCCGATTGATTCCGGCCATCGGAACGCCGCGTAAGTATTCGCCATACAAATAAGAGAAATCAGGTTTTTGCTGACGAAGGATCGCGTCAACTGCCCGCTTGACTATCTTCTGCGGGACTTCGATTCCAACGTCCGCTGCAGCTTTGAGCGCCACCAGCACAGTTGCGTTTACAAAACTGATCGAATCCCCTGTCGGTTTGCGGGCTTGGGTCCGAAAATCATAATATCCCCAGCCTCCATCGACCGATTCGTACCGCACAAGCATGTCAATCTGATGCCGAATCAAGTCATCAATTTCTTGAATTTTCTCCGGAGTCTGAACTGCCCGCTTTCGCAATCGGACCAGTGCATGAATCCCGTAGGCGTGTCCCCAAACATTGTAGATCGCGTCGCCAGTCGCCCGTTTCACATCACGCATGTGCTTCAACATCCATGCTTCCGCCGCATCAATCGACGATCGGTATTCGGGATCGGTTCCTTTAGTTTCGACCAATGCCGAAACAGCCAACGCCGTCGTGGCAGCTCGAAATGCATTATGGGCTCCGGGCAGCGGAGCATAGATTTCCGACAGCCGATTGGTTTCATGGGTTCCAAATGAACCGTCGTCGTTTTGCGACATCACCAAGAACCGGGCCCCCCGATCAATGCTTTCCTGAATCTGGCTGGGTGAAGGACCCTCAATCGGTTCTTTGATTTCGGGTGCGCGGCTGAAGTCCAGCGGCTCGTCCATGAATTCGGGTCGCACGGAATCGACTTCACCCGAGTCCTGCCGCGCCATCAGAATCGACGGCAGACAAAAACATCCGGTGACAACCAGACCACTGACCCATCCGAGGCATTTCAGATTTCGGAACATTTTGAACATCGTCGATTTACCTATGGTTTCGCCTTCAGGATTTCATCGCCAGCCGCCAGTCCGCTCGTGATTTCGATGTCGTCGCCCGATGTTTGTCCGACAACGACATCCTTGCGTTCATCTTTCGAAACATAGACATAGTGATTGATCCCGTCGTCGGTAAACACAGATGCCTTGGGAACAGTAATCGCGTCTGCCTTTTCATACACGTTAAAACTGAGTTGGCAATTCATCGACGGCAGAACTTTCGCTTCGCGGTTGTCGAAGTCACTGATTTCGAACAGGGCTTCGAAATTGCCACTCGCCAGTGGTACGCGCTGCAATTCCTCCAGCGAAACAGGCATTCGAATGGAATTGTCGAATTTCATCACAGCGGTTCCCTTGGTATCAGTGCTGAAATACTTAAGCTTATCTTCCGGTACTTCGGCGCGAATGACCAGGCTGGCCGGGTCGATCACCGTCATCACAACATCCCGCACCGGAACCTTTTTATCAGGTTCCAGCACGCGTGTTGCTGCCCCACCGACACCAACCCATTTCCCGCCGACGAATCGGCCATGAAACAGCATGCCATCCATGGGAGCCGTCAACGTCATCGATTTTTGATCGGCGCTGAGTTCGGCAAACTTCGTCCTGGCCTTTTCGAGTGCCAGCTCAGCTTTTTTCAAATTGATTTCGGCTCGATCACTAGCGAACGGCAATGTCGCTCGGGATTTCTCGTAGGCCAGTTCCTGACGCTTGAGGCCGTCCTCGCGGCGAACGTCTTCGCGCGGAAAGTTCGTCGTTTTCTGGCGCTCGGTACGCAGCTGGTTTTGCTCTTTTCCCCGCCTCGCGGAATCAACACTACGCTGTGCGCGCTTGAGAACAATTTTTTCTGATTCTTCAGTCAATTCATCCTCGGTATACATCTTCATCAACTGATCGAGTTCTTCTTCGGCATATTCCAGCGAAAAGTCCGAGAACTTCGACGACCAATCGAGGTCTTTCTGCCGCTCGCTGCGCTCGACATCCCGGTAATAATCGTGGTCATCTTTGGCATTCTTCATTTCCCGTTCGTTCAACGCATTGTTCAATTTGAATTCGATTCGAGCCTGTTCGGCGGCCAGTTTGGCGTCTTCCAGATCGAGATTTGCAGATTTCAGTGCAGAATCTGCTTCCTCGATCGCCTCGTCAATCTTTTCCGAATCCAATTTCATGACAACGTCGCCGGACTTGACATTCGACCCGTCGTCCACGACTTCCAGAACGGCCAGCTCGGTCCATGCTTTTACGTCCGTCTTGATCTCGCTTGACTCGGAGGACTGAACGGCACCGTTCAGAATCTCAAAAACCCGCATCGGTCCGGATTGGGCCTTGACCATTTCCGGTTTTTTTGCCTCCTTCGCTTCCTCAACTTTAGTTTCCTGAAAACCGAATAGCGGACTGGTAACGGTCAAAAAGACTGGCAGCGTGAAACAAAACGCCGCGCACGCGAACAAAGAATGTGTACTTCTCATGGGATGCCTCAACAGGTTGTCAATAATACTTGCCAGTCGTCGTCCGGCACATTGAAATCAACCCTGTGCCTTGAAAACAAATCAACATCAGGCAATCGGATTGGATGTCAACAGGATCAGCTGATCCTGTAATTCGCATTCTACCAGAAACTGGCGGATGCGAAAGTTTTTAGGAACGTTTTGCCCGGCAATCCTGGCTGGAATGAAAGTGAAGAGATCAAGGCAGCCCCGACTAATGCGTGCAAGTGGAACGAGGCCTCCATTCACCGCAACAAAAAATCGGCACTCACTCCCGTTCCACGAGCCCGGCCTTGCCATTTTTAGTTACCAGCACCGCATTTTCGGAATCATCCAACAGAAAAGGCCCGATTTCCTGATCCATATGTAGCATCAATATCGTATTCGAATCTGGCTGATGACGGAGTGCCGGTTCAAATTCACTCGTATATCGCACGCCCGTTGATAGCCGTACCTCGTCCAATTGGCCAGCAAATTCACTGGTCGGATTGCCGAATTCGTCTGGATCAGCACCCACAAACAATGGCAATGCATTCAGCGTCCTCGAACCGGTCCTATCAATCTCTTTGATCAAATTTCCATTGATGTAAAGTCGAGCCTGCTGGCCGTCGAAAACGCCAGCC
>JBGSXT010000232.1:0-5529 GCA_041751295.1 Mariniblastus sp. | reverse complement strand
GGCGGACACCGCTGTTCAATTCGCGGTACTGGACCGAGTGGATTTCAGGCGGAATATTCTCATTGTACACGACGACCTGTTGTTCCGGCCAATTGACAGGAACCGGAATCGTAATGAACAGATTTTTTGCCGAACGCGAGCCGCCCAAGATCTTCACGCCGACACGCCAGCGAGATTCCCTCGGATTGGAGTAGCTGACTGCTGGCGATTGATCCGATTCCGATCCGGCGAGATCGTCATCCAGGTTCGCAGTTTCCTGCACGCGTGGCAGCGGCCAGCCAGCCAGCCCGATCTGCGTCACAGAAAAAGAGGCCGAGATAGCGAACGGCAGGATGCAGCCGAGTTGGAAATAAGGTGGAAACATTTGCAATCTGGATTTCGAAAGGAATCAGGAAGCCCAATTTCAATTCTATTCCGGCTAAGTCGGATTGGTTTGGCGAAAATCGCGTATTTGCTGGAATCGCCCACATTGCGGCAGCCTCCATCGGGCGCTAGTCGTACCGATTGGAGCATCTGCACTCAATGGTGTTTGAAGGCCTTTCAAAACCGGTTTTTCCAGAGTAGCACGGTTGTCCCAACCGTGTATCAGCTGATGAAACAGTTGGGACAACTGTTCTACAATGAGTTTTGATCAGCTGCTGAAACAGTTGGAACAACTGTTCTACAATGAGTTTTGAAATGCCTCGTTTTCAATTCAAAGCGTGGGCAATTCAATGCAAGAAAAAAGCCTCGCATCAGTCAGGATGGCGATGCGAGGCTTTCGGCGATGCGGCGCAACATTTTTTGCGCTGAATTGAATCTGTTGAAGCGGACTATCAGGTGCCCAAGGGGGGCAGCTCCAGTTGGCCAGTATTATTGGCGTTACCGTAATATTCGGAACCAGAGTAGCCATCTCCCTGGAATCCGGCAGGTGCCTGTTCAAAGCTGTTGGCGGGAGCGGACAGGGGGGGAGCGGTCGTACCGCTACCTTGGGGACGGAACATACTGCCCATAAAACCGCTACTCGTGGTACCAGCCGAACAGTTTCCGGAATCGCAACTGCCGGCAAAGTTGCTCGCCATTGGCTGCCCAACTGCAGGGTTGCATGTATTACAGGGAGCACCTCCCATCCACCTTCCGAACGGGCGGTTTGCACACCCCACGGTGGAGGCCAGTATTCCAAGGGCTGACAATCCGATAAGCAAATTTCTCATTTTTCACTTCCTTGAAGGTGTTGCCGCTCGCACGGCTCGATAGTTCTCATCTGGAGTTCGACGCGAAGTGTCGCGACCAAACCCTACATCGCGTCTGATGTCGTGCAAGTGAATCATGTCATTTTTTTGCAACAAATTCTTTCCGCCAAGTTGTAAAGACGGAACGATCGTCGAAACGATTAATACAGTACGGCGCAGGTGCCTTGAAATCCTGTCGCAACAGCGCCAATTCGGATCCGCTCTCACAAACGTTTTGATCGTCGCAATCGTCATGAGCAGAAATTCAGCCTGGACCGCCATTCGATCTGCAATGCTGTCGTTAGCCACCGTTGCAGTGGGTGCAACGGGACTGTTTGCCGATGAGCGGACGGGACCTGCTAGGGCTGATGAAATTTGGTTGGTATCCGCCCGCGATTGCGACTGCGCGACGGAGCCTGGTCTTTCCCTGCTGCGTTGTGAGCGATTCTGCGAAGGACGTTGGATCGAGACTTGCTGCAACGAACTGTGTTCAAATAAGTCTGGCATAAACATGGAAACAGTCGTATTCGTCCATGGATATCTGACCGATTTGCAAGGCGCGCGGCAAATGGGGCAAGAGGTCTATGAAAACGTTTTTAGCGGTCGCTGTGAAACAGCTCCCGTGCGATTCATCATTTGGGCATGGAAATCAGAACGTGAAACCCGCCGTCCCATTCAGGACTTCGCGATCATGTCACGCCGGGCGAACAGCTTGGGTGAGATATTCGCGTTGACGTTAAATCAATTGGGGCCCAGACCTCCCGTTGTCATCGCTTACAGCTTGGGGACCCAGGTCGTTCTATCGGCGCTCGCGCAGTCGACGTTATATCAGGGGCCGCCCATCCAGCTGGTGGCAATCGCAGCCGCTACGGATTGTGGCTTCGCTTCGAACTGTCAACAAATGTCAAATTGCGGCGATATCGCACGGTCGGTCGTCTTTCTCAACAACGGCGACCGGGCCATTCGCGCGGCGAAGTTGGCTTGTCGGGTGACCTATGGCCACAGCTTTAAAACATTTGAGAGTCTGGCGCCGATGCATCCCGATCAATTGGGGCAAATTGAAATTATTGATATTACGTCCGTCGCCAGCCGTCGCCATTCAATCATGCTGTACACGGAGATTCCAATCGTACAGTCGAGTATCCGCGCGTTGGTTGCCCAGAATTTCAGTAGTTGCAATTCAGCCACAAATGATCCGGGCCGACCCGGCGCACTCGTGGTCAAATTTCAAACAGCGCGCCTGACGTCAAACGCCAGGGCTCCCAACGACGTCTGCTCGATCCGATAGAAGGATGGGATTGATACTTTTCATGACTCCCATTCTTCCCATAAATCCCATGTCTTCGGACTACTATTGGGAATTATCTCGCAGCGATGATTCATTCCTTTGGTCGCTGGTTGGCCCCCGAATCTGATTCTTGCAATTGAATCGCATTACACTAGGATTGTCGCACCAAATATCTTTGAAATCTGACGGCAATCATGCTGACTCTGATTATTTATTGCTGCATCATCGCTATCGCATCCGCATTGGGCGGTGCAATCACAACGCTGTTCCGATTGACCCATCGCCGAACGCAATTGATCCTCAGCCTGGTTTCCGGCGTGATGCTGGGCGTAGCACTGCTGAACCTGCTGCCCCATTCGATTTATATGCTGGGCAACCCGTCGTTGTCGCTGGGCATTTGTCTGTTTGGACTGTTGTTCATGTTTTTCATGGTTCGAACGTTTCATTTTCATCAGCACGATTTGCACGTGGAGCACCGCGACGATGAAATTTGCGGCCACGCCTGTAGCCACGAGTCGCACGACGAGCAAGTCGGCCAACAACATAAACCGGACTTCACCTGGGCCGGCCTCTGTTTTGGACTCGGCATCCATACAATGATCGACGGAGTCGCGCTGGCGACGGCGGTCACGTCACAGCTTCAGAACGGCGGGACACCGGCGGGACTGGCCGTCTTTCTGGCGATCCTGTTGCACAAACCGCTGGACGCCCTGTCGATCACCTCGCTGATGGCGGCCAAAGGCTGGAACACTTCCGCACAAATGACCGTCAACGTCATATTCGCTCTGGTCTGTCCGTTAAGTGCATTGTTGTTTGCGATTGGCCTGAATTACTTTGGCGATTGGCGGGAACTGGTACTGGGCTATTCGTTGGCGTTTTCTGCGGGAATATTTCTGTGCATATCATTGGGCGACCTGTTGCCGGAAGTTCACTTTCATTCCCATGATCGGTTGCATTTGTCGGCCATGTTATTGCTGGGCGTATTCGTTGCGTTTCTAATCGAAATCCTCCCGGGCCACGATCACAAATGGAATCCGGAGGGACCGCAACCGACAAACGGCCAGACTCCCGTCGATAACAATCAGAACGGACATTGAATACGGCACCCGACCGGAATCAGACGACTTTTTCCGGCTGACGGGCGGCCAGTTCGCGGTCGATCATGAACAGTCCGTTGGGGCTGCCGTCGACCAATTTCAACTGGTCGATAACCTCTTGGGCATTGGCTTCTTCTTCAACCTGTTCTTTAACGAACCATTCCAGAAATACATCGGTCGCGTGATCGGATTCGGCTCGCGCCATGTCTTTCAACTTGAAAACGCAGCTGGTGATATGCTGTTCATGGGCAAACGCTTGTTCAAACAGGCTGAGCGGCGTTTCATTGCCGATCTTTGGCTTGGTCAACGGCTGCAGATCAACCTCGCCGTTTCGTTCGAGCACGTAATTGAAAAAGCGATCGGCATGGGCCAATTCCTCGTTGTACTGCATTTTGAACCAATTGTTGAAACCAGGCAGTCCTAACCGGTCTGATTCGGCTGACATTGCCAAATAGATATAGGCCGATTGAAGCTCTTCGTTGATCTGGTCGTTAAGTGCGGATTGAATTTTTTCAGTCAGCATCGCCGGTTAGTCCTTTGTCTGTTGAATTGTGGCTGGCAGGGTTCGTTTGATATTATCCCGCAGAACAGCTTCGGCAAATAACAAATTCGTGTAATACGAGTGAAACGATTAATGTCCCAAGTCGTTATTGAAATCGAATCACAACAACTCGAACTCAGGCCAATAAGCTGCCCATCGCCGCACTTTCATGCACCAACACTCTCATGAATTCTGACGCCGGCATCGCATCCAATTGAGAATGGTTCTCGAACGCAGCCAGAATTGAACGGGACTCTTCGAATGAAAAAAGTCTACGAACATTGTTTTCAAATTTCTCCACCAATTCGGGAAGGCCTTCTTCACGCCGATTGCGATGTCCGATCGGGTATTGCACTACGATTCGATCCGAATGCGAGCCATCTCGGAAGAAAACCTGAATGCTGTTGCCGATCGCCCGTTTATTTAAATCGTAATAGTCGGCTGTAAAGGACGTGTTTTCGCGCACAACCATTTTCTTGCGAAGGTCATCAATTCGTTCATCGGCGGCGATGTCGCCTCGATAGTGGTCGGCAGTCAACTCGCCAAATATCAATCCAATTGCCGCCATGTACTGCAGACAGTGGTCGCGATCGGCAAAATTGTTCAACGGGCCTGTTTTGTCGATGATCCGGATGGCGGGTTCCTGTGTTTCCATTTCGATTCGTTCAATCTGCTCCAGTCGATCGATGACCTGGGGATGCAACTGAATCGCACATTCGACAGCTGTTTGCGCGTGAAACTCGGCTGGAAACGAAATTTTGAATAACACGTTTTCCATCACGTACGATCCGAGCGGTTTGGCCAGTGTGACTTCCTGGCCACCAAATAGCACGTCCTGAAATCCCCATTTGGGAGCCGACATCGCCGTTGCATATCCCATTTCGCCTGTCAGCGCAATTAATGCCAATCGAACGGCACGACTGGTGGCATCTCCGGCCGCCCAACTCTTCCGTGATCCAGTGTTGGGTGCATGGCGGTACGTCCGTAACGCACCACCATCAATCCAGGCATGGGAAATCGCGTTCATGGTCTGCTGGAGATCAGCTCCCAAAATTTTCGCAGCAACCGCTGTGCTGGCAACCCGCACGAGCAAGACATGATCCAGGCCCACCCGATTGAAGGAATTTTCGAGTGCCAGGATTCCTTGAATCTCGTGGGCCCTGATCATCGCCGTCAGGATGTCCCGCACCGTAAAGGGCTCACGCTGAAATCGGTTGCGGTAATCGGCGCAGGCCAGAATGGCGCCGAGGTTATCCGATGGATGTCCCCATTCTGCCGCCAGCCAAGTGTCATTGAAATCCAGCCAGCGGATTATCGTGCCGATATCGAAGGCCGCCTTAATCGGATCGAGTTCCAGATCGGTGCCAGGCACTCGGCAGCCGTTTTCCATCG
>JBGSXT010000231.1:0-7207 GCA_041751295.1 Mariniblastus sp. | reverse complement strand
CATTCGTTCGAAGTTGTGATTGTGTTTCAGCCGAAAGTACTCCGCCTCCTTGTTGATATTCTGCTCCGTCAGATTCTCAGCCAGTTTCTGCCGAATTGAGTCGCCCACACTGCACTCCGGATATTCACGCAGCAACCGAACCAGCATCCAGTGCCCATGTACGCTGCTGTGCCAATCAAAACAGCCAAAAAAAGCTGGGTGCATTTCCCGCGGAGAACGCACTGATTCCCGATCGACCATGACGTTGGAGGGCTTATTGGGAAATTCGGTTTGCAGGCCATCAAGTGCCAATTTTGCGAAGTTGGCGACTTGATCGTCCGTCAATCTGTCGCCGAGTTTTGGCAACGGCGTGTCCTGTCCGGGCAAGTATTCAGTGATCCATCCCAGCAAAAGCAGTACGAGCACCAATTTTTGAAAGAGCAATTCCAGTCTCCGATACGTGCAATGTCAATCGTTCCCGACGATTACCGGTCGTCGAGCATCCTTTCCAGACGGCGAATTTGTCCGCGCAAACATTCAAGATCCGGATTGATACGCAACGCGATCCGAAAACAGTCTAGCGCCTTGAAAACATCATCAAGCTGCAAATATCCCTGCCCCATGCCGATCGCCGCCGGAAAATGAAAGCGATTGCAGTTCAGTACTTCGCGGCAGTCCTGGATGGATTGATCGGGGTTTCCGGCAGCCGAAAAGGCAATCGCCCGCTGATTCCACGCTTCTCCCAATTTCTGATTGGCTTTAATTAGCTGCGAAGCGAGTTTCAACGCGTTTTCAGACTGCACTGTGGCATTCAGATTTTCCAGCTGAAGCAGTAGTTGCTGTTCACCGGGAGTGCCTTGTCGTAACCAGATTTGGCGAATGTTATGTTCCGCGAGCAACCGAACAGCGCGATCCGAATCCACTAATGCGCGGCCCATGGTTTCGTTCTGGGCGAAATCACCCAAAAAACCGATCGCCAATATCGCTGCCCGTCGGACTGATTTATCGCCGCAAAAAAACAGTTTTTTTAACGTGCCAACCGTATAATGATCCGACACGTTTCTGATAAAACTGGCAGAATCCTCATCCTCCAGAAAATGCCGGTAGATTCGATTCAACTTGGGATAGCGAAGCGATTTTTTCGACATTGTACTAAACCAGACTCCATTGAAAAATTCAATCAATAAATCGAACTGGCCAACTCGGGGGACAATCGCCAAGCCCTGAGTTTAATTTGTAGCGTGTCAACAAACAACGAACAGGCAAGCGGATTTTTGCCAATATCCGAGATTCAGGCCCGGTATCGGTTCGTTCGTTTTAATTGGTACCGAATTTAACGATTAGGGGAAAGTGTGTTTGCCTGCGCCACCATGATATCGTTTGTGTTGATCGTGCTGAGCGGCCATGAAGTTGGGCAATCGACCGATTGGCTGGCAGGCAAATTACTTGAACAACAGGCTCGGCAGGCAATAACGGGCCAATGGGCGGATGCGCCAATTCGGCCTTTGCTGCGGCAACTGGCCCAGCATCAAAAGATTGCGGTATGGGTCGATCGACGGGTTGATCCAACCATTCCCGTAACATTAACCGCCAAAGATTTGACCTGGGAACAATTGCTGCACGCGATTGGTGCCAAACACGGCTTGGGTTTTTGCCGACTCGAAAACGTCTATTATTTCGGCCCGATTGAAAACTGTGTCGCGCTGGGGACCCTTTACCCGCAACTAAAACAACAGCTGGTCGAACGCCGTGATCAACTGGAAGTAAATTGGCTGAGCCCGATACCAGTGAGCTGGACCCGATTGAGTCAACCGCGCAAACTGCTGCAGCAATTAGCCGACCGGCAACAGGTCGAACTGCTGTCCGCAATTGATATTCCTCACGATCTTTGGGAAGAGTTCGATGGGCCGATGATACCGCCCGTGTTACAGGCTCTATTGCTGGTCAGCGGGTTTCAAAAATGGATTGCAATTTCCGAAAAAGGCACAAGGATGAAAGTCGTCGGATACCCGCCCGAAAATCGAGGAATATATGTCGTTGGATTCCAGCCCGATGCGAGTCGGATTGTGAACGAATTACGGGCCGAGTTCAAAGATGTGACATTCCGTGCCATCGACAACTCGAGAGTGGAGGTCGGCGGCGAAATCAAAAATCTTGGTCCGGCAATGGGTCGACTGATCGCTCGGCAGGTTGCGACCAGGAACGAATCAGCCGATTCCCGTTTTACGTTTGAACTCAAGGGCCAACGCGGTTCCGTTCTGGCAACGATGGCCTTCCAATTGGATGTCAAACTTCAATACGAAGCAGAGCTGGGGGCAATTTTGGCGGAGTACATTGAGTTGAATTTCGAAGATGCTCCGGTGGACGAGATCCTAACCGCGGCCCTCAGCGGCAGTGGCCTGCAATACCAGATCACGGAAACTGAGTTGCGAATAACCCGGTAAATCAACGACGCTTTATTTCCAAGTACCAATTCAGGAAAGCCTCGACCAAACTGCTGGAAAAGTGCTGGATTGATTGGATAGCTTGCGAGTGTAGAATGTCAATCTGCCTCAAACTTGGCGACTTGGCTTCGGGAAGTGGAAGCACAGCTGGTGCTGGCCTCGGTCTTCAAAACCGGTGAGCCGTATGTAAAGCATGCGGTTGGTGGGTTCGATTCCCATGCACTTCCGCCAATTCAGCGAGCGTTTGAACTTCGAAGATTGCCGACGCAGTCACCGTTCTCGAAGTACCGGTCATTACAAGTCAAAATGGTATATCGCTACCATCTTCGTATTCGGGAGCTTCGTCTTCCGTGACGCTTTTGATTTCTGTATCTGGCCGCCCTTTCGACGACCCCGACAGGACTTTAAAACTGATCGCTTCGGCGTTCAAAAAATACTTGATCTCGCTGCTAGCGTCTTTTTGCCATTTGCGACCAGTCAATCGGTAATTGATCTCGACGTTATCCCCCGGATTGAGCCCGTCCACGGTGTCGCAGGAATCCTGCACGAACTCCAGCGGAACGTAATTGGTGAATCGGCCCGTTTCCTGTTCCAGCACAACCAAACGTTTCCGAAATCCGTTCTGCCCATAAGTCTTGGTATCTTCGACGATATGGATGGTGCCTTGTATGGTGCTTTCACTCATTTTCTAACCCTCAGCTTCGGACCTCGCAAAACAGTCATCTTACCGATCAGCGTTGAATGCTTGAATGCCCCCTATCAACTTGAAAGCATGTTGGTACGGGATTTGAACGGGCACGACCGATTGTCCTTGCATCGTGGCGGCATCGCCGGTACATTCGCGAAATTATATGGCAATTGGAATTCAGGCGATGCGTCCTGACAACTGTGTGTCAATGCTTGCCAGGGATGGACGAGCTGCAGACAATTGCCCCATTTCATTTTTCTTGATGGATCAGGATTATGGAAAACCGAACGTTCTCCGGACCAGACGTTCGTTTTGATACTGCGATTGAATTTTGCGCACCGAGCTGGAACCGCAAGCGCAAGTACGTTTCCTGGAACCATTGGTTCACCACAAAGTCAGCACGTGGTGGGTCAAAGAAAATTGAGAAGTCGATTCGATACAAGTTGTACGAACTCGGCTACTACGCGGGAGCGGTAATTCTGGAAGTCGGGCTGCCGATCGATTCGGATTTGAGAGTCCCGATCCGTGCAGCCCGCGATGGCGGTCACGATGTCCAGTATTTCGGCATTGACACCAAATCTGCAGCGATTATTGCGGCCCATGGGCGGCTCAAACGAAAACAGCTGGCTTCCCATGCGGTCCTGTTTTGCGGTTCACTAGCCGATTTTCGCAACGCATTGCCGATCACTCCGACAGCGGTGATTGTCAATGAAAACCAGAATGTCGAAGCACTGCTCAAACATCTTGCGCTGTTCCTGGGCGATGGCACACCGGTGCTTGTTTCCGACTGGTTTCAGTCTCGATCCGATAGGCGTCCGACTCCAGACATAGAAGACTTTGAGTACTGCGGCCGATTTAGCGAGAGTGTATTGCTGCGTTCGATATCCTGTGTGGCGGAAAAACCGGTGATATTGACTCGCGACGAGTTCCAGAACTTGCAAAAGCGGTTCGGCATTACCAATGATGGACAGCTGATTCAGGAAGGTCACACTGCCGGCCTAGATGGAGCATTGCGCGTCCAGCCAACGACAGCATCGGGCAAGCAGTGGCCGTATTCGAAGAATCGGATTGATTATCCGTCGACTTTGCCAGACGGCAGCCAGTGGCCTAGAATCTCGATTGTTACTCCGACTTACAATCAGGGCAAATTCATTGAACAAACGATCAATTCCGTTTTGAATCAGGGTTACCCCAATCTTGAATACATCATGGTTGATGGCCAATCGACAGACGGAACTGCGGAGATTCTGGCGCGCTATAACGATTCTTTTAAGCATTTGATTTCCGAGCCAGATGATGGTCAGAGCGACGCCATCAACAAGGGCATGAAACTGGCCACAGGAGATCTCCTGACGTGGTTGAATTCCGACGACATGCTGACCGCAGGTTCGTTGTTCGCCATGGCGATGGCCTTCTGGAAAAGCGATGCCGATATGGTCGTGGGCGCGGTTCAGCTGATGAAAGATGGCCAAATTGTCGAAGAGCATCTGACGTCCTGTGAAAACGGGCCGCTCGAGCTGTCCGAACTTCTGGATCTGGACAACAACTGGCTACCGGGAAGGTTTTTCTTTCAACCCGAGTTGATGTTCACCCGTGATCTGTGGAATCGGGCGGGTGGCTATGTGGACACGAGCCTCTATTACAGCATGGACCACGAACTGTGGCTGCGGTTTGCCATTGCCGGCGCGAACATGCATGTGATCGGGAGACCGACCGTCATCTACCGCCTGCACGAAGAACAGAAAACCCATGCCGACTACCAGCCGGAACTGCGACTCGTAAACCGCCGTTATGTCGAAAAATACGGTGTCCCGAATTTGCCGCTGACAACGCTGCAACCAAAAAAATATCGAGTCGCGTTTGTCAATGACGTTGGCCCTCGATATGGAGCGGGCATCGCTCACGGGCGTCTGTGCGACGCAATTGACGCAGCGGGCCATGAAAATGTTTTCATTTGTGCCAAGCCATCGGACGCGGTTACAAAAACGGCGGATCAGATTTATTCCGAGATCGAGGCCTTCAATCCGGATCTTGTAGTCTTCGGTAATTTGCATGGCGCCGGCTTGGGCATCGATCTGGTGGATGCCGTTTCGGATCGCTGGCCCACAAGTCTGGTACTGCATGATCTTTGGGCAACGACGGGGCGCTGCTGTTATTCAGGTTCGTGTGATCGGCACATGACCGGTTGCAATTCTGCTTGTCCCACCGCCGGTGAGTATCCGGCCTTGCCGCCGGTTCAAATTGAATCGGCCTTCCATCGCAAACTGGAAGTCATCTCCAAACCCAGGCGCATTGCCCTGATGGCCAACAGCGAATGGACTCGCCAGCAAGCTGAAAAGAGCGCGATCGGCAGACAGGCAATCGTCCAGAAACTCAAGTATGCATTTCCAACCCAGATATTTGAACCGCGGGATAAAGATTTATGCCGTGAAATCCTCGGTTTGCCACGGGACAGATTCATTGTACTTTTTGCGTCTGTCAATATTGCCGAAGAACGAAAGGGGCTGCGCCATCTGTTCGAAGCCATGAATCGTTTGAACATCAGCGATCTGTTGCCGGTTTGTATCGGCCATGCTCACGACAAATCTGCGCTGTACCCTGGAACGATCACTATGGGTTACGTCGAAGACCCTTGGAGGGCCGCGTTGATCTATTCGGCTGCGGATATTTTTGTGGGGCCAAGTCTGCAGGAAGCGTTTGGCCAGGTGTTCATCGAAGCGGCTGCCTGCGGCACTCCTGCTGTAGCCTACAATACAGGCGGCGTTGCCGAGGCGATTGTGGATGGAGTGACCGGTTTGCACGCCCGGCAAATTCACCCGTCGTCATTGGCCGAGGCAATCCATCGACTGTATGCCGATCCGGACTATCGCCGGCGTCTGGCAATTTGGGGTCGGATCGAAGTTGAAAACGAGTGGTCGACACGCAGTGCCTACCACCATTTTAACAACCTGCTGCGACAGATTCCGGAACACCTCGGATTTCTGCCGCCCGCCAAGGTTCAATTCAATCCACAAAAGGTGGGTGCCACTTCCGACGTCATCGGACAGTCATTCGGCATTCTCGAAAAAGGCAGCAATTGCGTGTTGCCGATTTCCGGATTCTGCACCCCCGAAAATTTTCAGCATCCAGATGGTTCGATATCAAAAGTCCAATGGGCGATCGGACAGGAAAGCGAAATGACAGTTCGCATCGCGGAGCCTGGCAACCATGCCGTGCGACTGCGGTGTCTCAACCCCTGCGAGACTCAGTCGATTAATGTGTATTGCAATGAAGTTCTCGTGAACACCGTCCACCTTCCCAGTGATCACCGATTCATGGATGTCCAGGATCTTTCTCTGGTCGAGAATATCTCGAAGGGGGACCATCAAATGCGGCTGGAATACACACACACGCACCCCGAACCGACAGGCAAACGCAATCTGTCGCTGTTGTTTCTGGGTGTTTCGGTTCATTCGTCCCCGTTCAAAGGCGAGTTGGCGTTTCGCAACGCGGCGTAAATCATCGATTGCATTGGTTCGAAAATGGAAAACATCAAACACACGTTGACGACGAACACCGGATTGAGCTTTGAAGTTCAACTTGGCCCGCCGGCTTCGATCAGGAGTTTTTTTGTCTTTTCATTACACAAAGCGGGTAGCACGCTGCTGAACGAAATGTTGAATGAAGTGTGCCAACAGCTGGCGATTCCAATCTTTTCGCCGGAGTACGAAGAATTCAGGAATGGCGCCATGCTGGGAACCCTGGACGATTCCGTTTGCGAGCGGTTTGTTCCCGGTGGTTACTGCTTTGCCGGCTTCAGAGCCTTTCCCAAATATCTTGAACAGTTTGATTTGACTTCGTACAAAAAAATCCTGTTAATCCGGGATCCACGGGACATGATCGTTTCCCATTACTTTTCGCAGAAATTAAGTCATGAACTGCCGACAGGGGAGCTGGGCGCAACTCTGCAAGCAATTCGCTCATCACTGAATCAAAAGACGATCGACCAATACGCTCTGGAATCGGCAGCGGAAGTCAGAAACAAGTTTGTCCAATATCAACAGGCTGTTTTCGACGGCAACTTGAAACTGTATCGCTACGAAGATGTCATTTTTTC
>JBGSXT010000230.1:0-5402 GCA_041751295.1 Mariniblastus sp. | reverse complement strand
GTCTGCACATGACCAGGAATATAGGGAAGACGCTGACGGTAGCTGGGAAACTTTCGAAGGTAAATAGGCAACGATCCGCGATGGAAAACCGTCCGTCTGGATTGCAATACCGTCCGTCCGTACTGTAATACCGTCCGTCTGTAATGGAGAAAGTTCCGTCTGGATTGGAAAAGGTTCCGTCTGGATTGGAAAACAATCCATCTGCATTGCTATTCCGTCCGTCCGGATTGAAAATCCATCCGTGCACATTGGAAAAAACTCTGTCCTTATTAATAAAAAATCGTTCCGTGTTAATAAAAAAGCTTTCCCCCGAATTGCGAATCAAATTCGCGGCGCGGTTTTTTTCGTGACAGACGGTGCAAACGGACTGGATGAGTTTGTTTTGGGGGGCTGCTGCCGAATATTCTGCCGTCGGTGAGCGATGCGGCAAGGATTCTGTTCTTTTTTCCTTGGACGGCGCGGTTTGCCACGCCGTGAAATAGTGTCAGAACTCTTTTCTTTGTTTTGGCGGGACGGCCCGCATCAATGTCGCTTTATTCGACAGAGAACTCGAATCGGTTCGGCGGCGTTTGCAGCGCGGAGCGTTGTTTGGAGTCAGACGTTGGCGTTGTTTGATCATCGTCCGTCAATTGGGCCTGGGATCAACGCTCAGACCGCAGGGAAGACCCACAAAAGCCAAAGAAGCGTTCTGTCACTATTTTCTCTCCCCGTCGGTGCTTCAGTCGCGTTTTTTTGGCCAAAATCGTCGGTTCTGCGCAGGGTGACGCCTGCACTGGGGATCAGTCGGTCAAGCGGCGATAGCCGCGAACGCAGGTAGCTGCGGGTGGAGTTGGGGAACCCGGCGGAACCCGCAGATCGAAAGTTCCAGGAATTTTTTCAGCCGCGAAGCGCCGTCCGTAGTGGTGCATAACGAACTATTGAACGCGTTTGACAAGTGAGTGTGGTTCCGCGAAACACCCCTTCCATCGCGTCCGAAGTCTGCGTCCGGCGCTTCGCGGCTCAGGGGTGTGAACGATGCATTTATCTGCGGGTTCCATCGGCTTTGCAGATTTCACCCGCAGCTACGAGAGTCCGGCGCTCCGCGGCTGGAGGATGTTTGAGGGGGTATCTGCGGGTTCCATCCGCTTCGCCGATTCCACCCGCAGCTACCTGCGTTCGGCGCTTCGCGGCTGTAGTTTGTTTTCGGAATGTAGCGGCGTTACAGTTCGACTCGAAGCGTGATCTAACCAACTATTACTGATATTGATTCCAGTCAGGCCTAACGAGCGTGGTTGTTTTCAAATGCGTCACTTAGTGAACCGACTTGAACCTGAAGCGAATGCAATCGCCCATCCCGGATAATGTCGACTTGAGCGACGGATGCGGGGGAAGTCATGGACACATAGCGAAAGAGTTTATTGAAATCGTCGATCGGATTTCCATCCCAGGAGCGCACGACATCGTTGACCCGCAAGCCGCTGCGCATCGCCGGTGAATCGGGTTCGATCGCTTTCAACAAGGCGCCGTCAATATCTGGCAAACCGAATCGCTTGGCGTCGATTTGATAGACTGGGCCAGGATAAGCACCCAGCATCCCCCGCGAAACGTAACCCCGTTCCAGAATCTGTTCGTACACAAATTTTGCCTGAACGCTGGGAACAGCAAAACTGATTCCACGATATTCAGGCCCGTGAATGGATGTGTTGATTCCGATGACGCGGCCCATCGAATCGACCAATGGACCACCGCTGTTGCCTGGATTGACTGCGGCATCCGTCTGCAGCAGTTCCAGGTTAGGTGCCCGGGGGTCGAAGCGATTCTTGGCGCTGATAATGCCTGAAGTGACCGATTGCGCCAGTCCGAACGGGCTGCCGACTGCCCAGACAATCGAACCGACCTGCATTTGATCGCTATCACCCCATTCAGCAGGAATCAGATTGTCCGCCTGGATTTTCAAGACCGCCAAATCGTTGTACTTGTCAGCAATACCGACGACCGTCGCCTGATAGACTCTTCGATCGCACAGCGTAACCTCGATCAGTTCCGCATCACGCACCACGTGCTCGTTGGTCAGCACGAAACCATCGACCGACATGATCACACCTGAGCCTTGACCCGTATCGACGTCGCGATTCCGGTGCACTGCTTTGATGCTGACCACGCTGGGTCGCGTCTTTAGCGCGACCAGTTGATACGCCTTCGACAGCCCCTGCAAAGGGTCGCCTTCCATCAATTGAAACGCCGCATCGTATTCAGCTCGAATCGTTCCCTTGACGATCGAATAGTGGTAGTTCTCCAAAACCAGCGGACCAACCCTCCAGATCAACAACACAAATAGTGCGAATGTCGTCAGCCAGAATAGCCGAGAAAACAAGTATTCAGCCCGTCGAGGAGACGAAAGGTTCTGTTTCACAATCGGTCGCGGGGCATCGGCACGAAAATCAGCAGGTCGCGTACTGCCGGGTTCCGCATCACCAGTGGCCGGAGATGCGCTCAACAAGTTCCAATCCGGATTTGGCAAACCGGTTTTCGAATCACGTTCGAGGTCCATCGCTGCTCCGATCCACAATATTCACCCCAGTCGGTGAACCGATTATACACCAGGCTTGCGCCTCCGGTCAGTCCCATTTTTTCAGGGAACGATTCGATTCCATTACATGCCGCTTTCCCGTGAAAAAAACGAAACTATGGCTTTCGCGCACCTGGCGGCTGAGATTTGTCAGTCGGTCCGAGGGGGTTTTTCGGTTGGTTGTTGAGCGACGGGAGAAACCCGCTCCAACTGGAATTCTTTGCGACTCAGCGATACATAATTCGTACCAATTTCGATCTGTTCGCCTTTCCAAACCCGATTCCCCTGGGCATCGATGCGAGCGTTCATAGTCGCTTTTTTTCCGGTGTGACAGATCGTTTTGATTTCGATCAGTTCGTCGGCCCACGCCAACAGATACTTGCTGCCAGGAAATGGCTCGCCCTGAAAGTCCGTGCGAATTCCGTAACACAGAACTGGGATGGACAATTGATCAGCGATCAGTGTCAGCTGTAAGACCTGCGCCGGGGACAAAAACTGGGCTTCGTCAACCAGCACGCAACTGATTCCCGAATTCCCGATTGGTGTTTCTACTTCAAGTCGATTCCTGACATCTGCAAACAGATCATCATCGGCTGCGATGGCAATCGCTTCCCGCCGCAGGCCGATCCGCGAACTGATCACTCCCACACCTGAACGGTGGTCGATGTTGGGAGTATACAACAGGACACGCATTCCGCGTTCTTCATAATTATGGGCAGACTGCAACAGCGTCGTGCTCTTGCCGGCGTTCATCGCTGAGTAGTAAAAGTACAATTTTGCCATTGTCGCAAAGATCGCCACGTTTGGGATTTACGGAGATGGTATAGGTTCACGGGAAATCCTATTGAACGTTGCCTGATTTGTCCAGATTTGCTGAAAACGCCGTAAGGCAGCATGCTGAATACAACTTTGCTGTGTGAAATATATAAAGCTCGAAAAACAGCTCGCGGCGTTAGCGATGGAGCTGCATTTGCCACTGGAGTTCAGGTTTGGAGCAAGGACAACGGTTGCCGACCTGCTGGCGAAACATGAAAATCGTGGCCCGGAACTCGCCGCCCATTGGCTTCCGGTTTAGAATAGTCAGCGGTCATGAAGCAACGAGTTGCCTTGGGCATCAACGTGTACGCTGGCGAAATGACGTCTTCTTCGACCCATCTTACTTTTTGACTCAGTACAACCAGCAAACAATATGGCTACTGTCGAATCTGCTCCTGTAGTGGGTGAGCAACGAATATTGATCCCCGACGTCACATGGGACTTCTACAAGAGGTTCTGTGAGGAAATCGGGGAAAGCCCGATTCGTTTGAGTTTTATCGATGGGATGCTGGAAATCATGAACACTCATTCACTACATGAGTTCAACAAGAAGATTCTGGCGAAGTTGATCGAGCTGACCATGTTCGAATGCAACATTCCTGTTTGAAGTGGCGGAAACATGACGTTTCAACGTGATCATCTGCAGAAGGGTTTTGAGCCCGACGAATGCTGGTGGATTGCCAACGAAGGAGTCGTTCGCGGAAAAGAAAAATTTGACTTTCGAATCGACCCACCGCCGGACCTGGCGGTGGAAGTCGAAATGAGCCGGAGCCTGGTGAAACGCATCAGCATTTACGCAGCCATCGGCGTACCTGAGATCTGGCGTTTCGACGGAAAGCAACTCCGTTTCTGCATCCTGCAGGACGATGCAACGTACGCCGAGATTCCAAACAGTCTGAGCTTTCCGTCGGACGACTTGCTTCCCTATACGTCGATCCGAGACGGCAGCGACGAAACGACGCGAATGCGCGAATATGTGGCGTGGTTGCGCGCGAAGATTGCCGATGACAATCGTTTATCATTGCGAGACTGGCCGAAAACCACCTGACGGCCAGGAAGGTCCATGCTAATGTCGGGCCGGAAATCGGATGTCACGGTAGATTTCCTCGAACGACAATTCCACGTCAGGATGGCGAAGCTTGATTATCGAATCCGGTTGATCGAGAACCGACCGTTCAAAATCGTCACCCACACGCTGGTAAATCACGGCCGTTGAGGCAGTCTGTTCAAGCATGACGTAAGCATTCACCGAGGAAAGACCCAGATACAAGTCGCGCTTTTCTCCTTCGTCAATGCGGCGCGTCGATTCCGATAAAACCTCGAAAATGAAAACCGGAGAATCCTGAAACCTCTCTGACTGTGGATTGGATTGGCACACGACCTGAGCGTCCGGATAATAGAATCGAAAACCTCTGGCCAAATTGATTCGAACTTTCATATCCGAATTAAATTCACGGCAAGGGGAACCGGAAAGCTGGTTGCCAGCCGCTCGCGTCAAATTGGTGGCGATAATGGTGTGAGCGATCGTCGCGCCCGCCATGGCGAAAACAGCGCCCGCAACATATTCATGCTTAACGTCAGAAATCTCCTCGCCGTCAAGATAATCGGCCACAGAAATCAGTTCGTGCTGTCGTACAGTACTCATGATCGCATTGTAGCACATCGACAATACCCAACCTGCGTCACATTGGATGCAAAATTCTGTTCGGATAAAGTAATCAGCCGACTACTGTTGAAGACTTTATTGTTCGCGGTCTTTTTCGAGAGCCTGTTTTTGTTCTTTTTCCTGACGCAATGCTTCGTTTAGAAATTCCATCGTCCGTTTGTGGGCGAGGTCTGCGGCGTCGGCGACGTAGTTTTCATTGTCACCCTTGCGGCTGGCAAAACCATGTGTGGTGTTGGGATAGATGAAAATTTCGTGGTTGCCGCCCAGAGTATTCAGCTTCGCCCGAAACTGTTTGACATCGTCGACGGAAATGCCCCGGTCGTTGTCGGCGAAGTGGCCCATGATCGCCGCCTTCATTTTTTCCAGATCGTC
>JBGSXT010000229.1:0-4659 GCA_041751295.1 Mariniblastus sp. | reverse complement strand
TTGTCAAGACTCCAGCGACCTGACGCTAACCTTGTGAGGCGGGCTCTTTGGATTCAATGGAGGTTCCCAGCGGTAAATAGATCAAGAAATTTCCGGTATTGGAAGCCATCGGCCAAGCGACGCAGCCCGCGAGCGACGCAGGGATCGCTGGCTTCGACTTCCTCGATCTTTGCCAGCAGTTGATCCAGATCCGACGTGAGGTGTGAGATCCTGGTCGCGGAGCAGCAGTTGGGAGAACCCGAGGATGGCGTTCATCGGCGTGCGAATTTCGTGTGACATGTTGGCCAGGACGTGGCTCTTAACGCGGTTGGCTTGCCGCAACGATTGCTCGTAGCGTTTGCGTTCGGTGACATTACGGGCGGCGGCGATGACTCCCTGTCTGATGAATTCAACATGCCTTCCGATTCACTTTCGGTGATCGTCGGATTCCTCTTCCTTAGCATCGTGCGAGAAATAAGTGATTGCATCTGACGGGGCAATGGTCCCATCCTACGTAGCTTGGGACCATTGTCCCGAGCGAAATCGGACAGCAATTTACCGCATGATGCTTAACCTGGTCGACTAATCACCAAAACCACTATCGCGATTGAATGCCTCACCGAACCAGGTCACAATCGCCGTCTCTTGCGTGCGTGCGCCGATCACGAACGCCAAGGCCTGCTTAACTGCGTCTTCGCGGAGCAGCGATGCCTTCAACTCATCTTGCTCGACTGATTCCGCTCGGTCGAGCAATTGCTTGAGGCTGCTCTGGACGTTGCCGAAATCGACGAGCACTAGTTGTTCATCGGTCGCCCGCAGCTTCCCAACGCGGCTGGAAAGTTCTGGATCCTCCCGTGTGATCGTGGCGTACAAGGCGGCATGCTGGCGTTGGACGTCGTCGCGCAACAGCACGCCCAGACGTTCGCACTCGCGTCTGACGTTGGTTACCCAGCCAATCAAATCACCAGACATCACCGGTGTTTCGAGCGACGTTTCGAAGTCTTCCAACGCCTTCAAAAACTGATCATTCCGTTTGATAGTCGTCGGCGAAGCCGGCGTGCTATCGTAAACTGGCGAATCGCTCTGACTATGCGCGACGACATCGATCGCAAACTTCGCAAGTTTGCTACTGCCGACTACATCCACCAGTCTCTGCGCCGCGAGTTGCGTTTGCTTTGAAACCTGCTCACGCTCGTTACCGGCGTTTGAATTTGTTGCTTGCACGGCCGGGGCGGATAACGAAGGATCGAGTTTTTTGTCCAACTTCATAGGAACATCCTGGCTTAATTTGAGTTCTCATTTAACCTGGAACCACAGTGGCATCATGTCGGGCGATCAAAGCACTCGCAGGAACGCCGCGAGGTCTGTCTTCTCGTCCGCGGTCAGCTTGAGTTCCAGGATCAGGTTGAAAAACTCCACGGTGTCGTCGAGTGTCAGTAATCGGCCATCGTGGAGGTACGGTGGCGAGTCCTTAATACCCCGCAGGGGAAATGTCTTGATCGGGCCATCAATGGAAGTCATCCGGCCGTTGATCATACGAGGCTTGAAGAACCGCTCCACCTTCAGGTTGTGCATTGAGTTGTCGGTGAAGTAGGGCGCGGGATGACAACTGGCGCAATTAGCCTTGCCCATGAACAGAGCCTGTCCGCGCAGCTCCGACTCGCTTGCCAAATCCGGGTCAAGCTGGCCCAGCACGTTCAGTTTCGGGGCGGGCGGAAAGTCCAGCAGAGCCTGGAATTCAGCCATCGGCTGAACCTGACTGCCACGATCCAACACGTTGACTCCCTTCTTGGTCGCGATCACGATGTCTCCATCAAAGTACGCAGCCCGTTGCTCGAATTCGGTGAAGTCTTCGACCGATTTGAGCGCACGCTGCGATCCAAATAGCCGCTGTACGTTGACGCCGCGCAGGGTTGGTGTGTCGATGCGATGCCGGAACTGCTGGGGCCGGATATCTCCGACGAGGTGAGTGCCAGCATTCGTATGGCCGTTGGCGTGACAATCAAAACAGGTCACGCCCCGACTCGGACGTTCGCTGCGGCGGTCGTCTGTCTGGTTGAACTGCTGTTGCGCAAACGGCGTCACCAATAGCCGCAGTCCTTCCAGTTGCTTGGGATTAAGAATGCCATTGAACAGTTCGTAGTAGTTGGCGATCGTGACAAGGTTTCCCTTTGACACGTCTCCGAGATCCAGTCGAGTCGTGAGGAAAATCGGCGGCGGGAATTCCGGCAGGAAGTGATCTGGCAAGTCATAATCCAGATCGAATCTTGTCAGGTCGCGAGCTTCCTGCTCATTTATTTCGTCGATATGGAACTTCGGGAAGACCATGCCGCCTTCGGGATGATTCGGGTGCGGCAGCGGCAGATAGCCCACGGGAAACAGATCCTGATCACGGATCTGTTGCGGGCTGAGGTCACTGAGTTCGTCCCAAGTGATTCCATCCGCGAGTTTTGCCCGGACACCAGACTGAGTAGGCTTGCCGCGCGACATCGTTACATTTTCGGCAACACGGTCGGCAAGATCGTACCGCTCTGCGAGCAGAACCTCGTGTTGCTTCGCGATGGCTGCCTTCGCAGCTTTCATCCGCGTCATGACCGCAGCAAAAGATTCCGTCTGATCCACCGGCATGTAGCTGGATGCCTTCTTCGCAGGTTCCTGTGCCAAGGCACGGCTGTCAAAGCCTGATAGCAAGACGGTGGCCGCCAAGCATAGCCAACGGAAATTCATTTGTTGGATGTTCATTTACTTTCTACTTTTCGTTTGATAGGAGTGGTCTCGGCAACATTACTCCCTGCAGATGGCTGATATTTTCGTGACGGTTGGACGTTGGACCATTTTTCATCGTTCGTCCAATTCCTTGATCCAATCCTGCAGCGCTTTCAGCGAAACTGGTCAGGTTGCTGTGTTGACGCCCTATCGATGCTCAAGTGCCATGCCCACGCAATGTTTGCATATGTAACCTGCTATTTCAGGCGTGAACAATCGATCAGTGAACCTATATCATCGGGTAGCTCGATTCGCTCACTGGCTTTCGGACAACGCGCGGTGCACTAAACGTCGGCAAAGTGCACGACGTTCAGTACCGGCAGGCTGTCTGCACCCAATTGACTAGACATCGCCAATGTGTTCAACGCTCTTCACCGAAACGTGCTCGGCGTTCGCTTGCTTGAAAAGCTTTGTGGCACGGTCCACTTCATCACTATTCTCCACACGAACAGATATGAGTGCTCGACCGTTTTTAAGATGACCGGCATATTCCTTGGCTTCGTATTCCGAGAACCCCATACCGATTAGACCTCCGGTCAGTCCACCAGCGGCCGAACCGATCGCGGCGCCTCCGAGTGCTGCCATAATTGGACCGGCTGCGATGAAGGGGCCAAGTCCTGGAATGGCCAATGCCCCAATACCAACCGCCCAGCCTAAAGCGCCTCCGAGCAATAGCCCGCTACCTGCACCGGTTACTGCGCCCTCCGGCGCTTTTGTGTTCCCTTCCATTACGATCTCGGCTCCGCTATCCCCGTCAGCCATTACAAAGGAGATTTCAGATTCTCGGAAGCCTTCGGAGCGAAGACGCTCGACTAAATTAATTGCGTTCTTTCGATCTTTGGCCATTCCGAATACCGCCTGGTCATGTTCGTTTTCGTAGTTCATTACTGTACCTTTGCAGAAAAAGTGAGATGGGCTGTCCGCCAACGAGGCAGTCAGTTGGTTTGAATTTCAAGCAGGTTGTTAACGTTACCTGCACCGGCTGCGTCTTCGGCCACCTTGCCGATTGCGTCACGCTCAGCTTTAGTAGCAACAGGGCCTCGCAGCACGACTTTGCCTTGATTGGTAATAATCTTGACGTTGCGACCATTGATCGACAGATCGTCGATTTCCAGCACGGCGGCACGGATTGCCGCAACCTGATCAATGTCAGCTTTCGCGTTGGACTGGTCCATCGGCGTCAGCGTATCGGCATCGGCGTCGCGTTTGTTGACCGCCGTATTATCACGATCCGCAGTCGAGTTCGGCCCATTGTACGTGTCACAACCGGAGAACAGCAGGCAAAACCCTGCTGCGGTGAAAATGTATCGCATAGCAAATCTCTCCTCTAAGAAACATGTGTATTGAAAAATCAAGCCAAGTTTCTGCCAGAGGCTCGATCACCTCACTGCTCGGCCTTGACCGTGGGCTCCGTTAGATTCGAGAGCCTGCATCTACAGCAAGCAAACGACGCGCCATTATGGAAATAGAAGCAAGATCGGCGGCCGTCCGAAGTGATCCAGTATCGAGGACTGTCAACTGGTAATGTTATTCCACTCGACTCCCGGCAGTTGGAAGTTGTTGCGAAGTCATTCGCCTGCAGCAACTTGCTCGAATAGGGACCAGCCTGGATCACTGCAAACCAGCTTGAAGTTGGCAGTTTACTTGATGTGGATAAACCTATTGAAAGCGAGGTAACTCGGCGAGTGAAAAGACCACCATTTCCTCGCCCGTCACCATGCTGATGTCATGGTGCATGCTCACTACCTTTTCGCCAGTCGCTTCATGGATCAGTGATTCGAGCATCGGTCGTGCCAACTCCAGCAGTCTTTTGCGCGTTTGTTTGATCAGCTCCGGGCCCTTTCCAGCCGATAGCGACTTGCCGATTTGTCTCTCAGCGTGAGTCAAGACATCGCGAATTCGGATCAGCAACAG
>JBGSXT010000228.1:0-1785 GCA_041751295.1 Mariniblastus sp. | reverse complement strand
GGCTCGAGATTTTTGCTAACGCGGCCTACGTAGAAACCGAAACGAATGACCAGGGCCAGCCGGAAATGGTGGTTACCCGGCTGGGGCTGTCTGATTTCCCTTTTATCCGGTACCGGATGCGGGACGTCGCCGAGGTTGAATTTCGAACCGATGACGAGGGGAACGAGCGTTATCTGATCACCAAAATTGAAGGGAAAGATTCGAATTACATTCTTTCCGATACGGGTCGGAAATTCTATCCGTCTTTTTTCAATCAATTCGTCAATGACCTCAACGAACGTTTTGACGATTCGATTATGGAAATCAAGGTCTACGAGCGTGATCAGAAAACGATCGAAGTCCAATTCATCGTCAAGTCCGGTGAACGCAACGATTCCATTGCCGAAATGACACGTCAAATGCTTGCCGAACGAATCAGTCCCGACATGTCGTTCGAAATCCGGTTCGTCGACTTTATCGATCACGATTACCGACGCAAGTATCGCGTGATCGAGCGAATTGGCGATATCGAATATGCCGGCGGAATCGTAGGCGACCGGAAAAAACTCCACCTGATCCGACAGGGTCATTAGCCGATCCTGGGCACGATGACCACTCCGCCTATCCTTGTTGAAGTTGCCAAATAAAAGGCCGTCAGTGTTTCAGACGATCAAGAATCCGGCGGAGATGTACTTTCGTTGCATAGGCTGCCAGTCTGTCGATTGGGGACTACAAACTGAAAACTAATGCCTATTATTTTCCGCACGTTGCTAACCCGCATTTTTTGCACACTCAGAGTAGCAGCGACTTGGCTTCGTCCGCAAATAGAGCTAATTCCGTTTGCCAAGTTTTTGACATTTGCGATTCATGTTGCTCGACCAGGGATTCCGCGCGATCGAAGTATTCGCGGGCTTTTTCCTGTTCTCCTGAACGCGAACTGCACATCGCCAGGAAGTACAGGTCAAACGGCTGACTCGCAGGGGGTTGAATCGCCAGACTCTGTTCCAGAATCTCGATGGCTTCCTCAATATTGTTGTTGCGATAAAGGGCAACCCCCAACGTATTGATGTAAAGCGCATGATCCGCTGCACTTGATGATTCGTCCGAAATGGCGCGGCGGGCAAATTCGACGGCAATCGCTGAATCGCGCAATGGCTGAGGTCCGGTAGCCAATAGCCAAGCGAAATTGTTACAGGTCAAAGGGTTGCGAGGCTGCAGTTTGATCATTTTCGCTATCGCCGCGCGGGCCTGAACGAGGTCAAATTTTTCCGCTGACTTACTGAGCAGATCATAACACCGCGAAGCGTCGATCTCGATAAACTGCTGATCGGGAACAATCCGCAAACCCATTATGGTGGAATTCAGGCCGGCGATGTTTTCTTTTTGGGCAATGCTGTTTTCGAACATGACAGGGATCGTATCGCCCGATGGCCAATCCAGTTGGCGCTTTCGGAGTTCATCGCGGATTGCTGCCAGATCCCAGATGTGCACGCCGCCGCGGGCACCGGAGGACAGGACTGCCAACTGACTGCCGTCGGGATTGAACACCATATCGGTAACGATGTGCTCGTTCGGATCGGTCAGTACGATCAACATTCTTCCACTGGCAGGATCGCACAGGTTGATTCGCGCGGACGAATCGGAAACCGCCAGAAAGCGACTATCCGGGGAAAAGCAGACTGGAACGCCACTGACCGAGCTGCCGGGGACCGAAATATCCGCAACATGGGCCCACGTCGTGGCGTTCCAGATTCGAATCCGATCGGAATTGGTGACCAGCCATTTTCCATCGGGGCTGTATTGAAC
>JBGSXT010000227.1:0-20028 GCA_041751295.1 Mariniblastus sp. | reverse complement strand
TTGCCAAGTCAAGCGTGTTTTGATTTCGCCGGTTCCCGCTTGCAAAAATCGCGAAACATCGCCAGTCGCGTCTGCCGTGACGACAGTATCGGGCATCACCGGGGTCTGCAAACTAACGACTTCAAAGCTGTCGGTGTCGTAATTGAATAGCGCGACCTCCTGTACCAATCCAACCGTGTTTACGCCGGTCTCGATTGCGAACTGAAGCGTGACGGGAGAACCGATTTGGGTGGTTCCCGTAAACTCCAAACAAACCGGAGGCTGCCCTGGATTGTCGGACAGTTCGGGGTGGAATTGCAGGTAAGCGTCATCGGATTGCGAGGTATCGGACAAGTCTCCGGCAAACTGCAGCCCTCGAACAACCGAGACTGCCTCGGCGACGATTATCGACTGCAATGAAAAGCTGTGGATCGTTGTTTGCCAACCGAAACCTGTTTCGTACTGGCCCACCAGCCAAAATAACGAATTGTCCACTGGGTCCAACGCGATGTCGAAATAATCGCCCCACCTCCCGCTGGCGGCCGAGTCGCCGATGGCCAATTGTTCGGGCGTTCCCATCGTCCCCAGCGGGTCGGAGTTCAGCCTCCCAGTCGCCATCACACTGGCGAACTCATTAATCCGGCTTTTTCCGATCACCATGGCAGCGTTGTTATTCGAATCAGTGTAAATGGCCGGGAAAAAAGTGTGGTTACCGCTCCCCAAGTCGATGTTGCCAGATTGCACCAACGACGGACTGCCGCTGCTGGGCCAATTGCCGATGTTGATCTCGTACCAACGTGCGACCGCCCGCCCTCCGATATCCACGGTATTGCACGTCCACAAGCTCCCGTCCCGGAAATGGGCGTTCATGATTCGTGAGCCAACGATCTCCAAATCCCCGCCAATGTTCTGTGCCAACGGCGGACTGGGCCCTGACGGTACGGAGACGACCGCATTTGAAAAGAAAGGACTGGCACTGTGCGGATTGTTCATGGCCCGAATATTCAACGTCGTATTTGATCCGCGAGAAACAAACAACGGAGCTGCGCTGGCACTAAAGGCCTGTGCGACTTGAACCGAAGCAGCAGTTGTCGACAGCAAATCATTGAATGTCGCCGTTTGCCCATTGAGTAATGGGGCCTTGTCAAACGCCCGAAACAAGACGCCTCCGAATCCCGAATGATTCAGTCCGAATAAATTGCCTGTGATGTAATACCCCGACGGATCGTAGCCGAGTCCGGGATAGTCCACCCAGAACGTCAAGGAACCCTGCGCAACAACTGCCCAGGTCCGATATTTGAACCAGATTCCGTTCGGGTCCGCGTCGTCCGATACCGCAAACGTGATCCAGGCTTCCTGAATGTCGGTGTACCTTTCCAGCGCCAACACGACAAAGCGACCGGCGTAGTGATCGTAAAAACACTTGGGATCAAAAGTAAAATTGCCGCCTCCAATCGTTTCGAAGAATCCCGGACTGCCAGTGCTGTCGAGTCGCTGCTGGAAGGTCTGCGTTCCATCTTTGTTGAAAAAAGCGAGTTCCATGTTCACGGTCTGAACAACATGGTTCGGTCCAACCGCGATTGATGGGTCGGGTGGCGTCCAAGGTGACTGCGCGACGCCCGGGAATAAAGGTCCGGGAAAAACGCGACGAGTCTGTAACAAGTTGCCGGCCATCAGAGCGTTGGCCGGCCCTGGCGGTGGTTCCGGCACCTTGACTTTCCCTGGACGCAATATTGAAGTCGGTTGAATGGGGCCAGCCCATGGACCGGCGTTCTGGATTTGCGGTTTAAAATTGCGCGTGTCAATAATCGTCGGCGATGTTGTCCCCCGGGCCACAGCACCCGGCTGCGTCAAGTCTATTTCACGCGGCCGCGGAAATACCGGTTCAGGTTCCTGAAGGTTCGGACCGTCCGGCGACAAGGCCTCGACCGGTCCCTCGCTCGGTCCTGCACTTTTTATCTGCCCGGTCCTGTTATCTCGTGTACCTTCTGAACAACCGATAGCAAGCAGCATAGCCACCAGTCCAATCAATCTGACGCTCATCGTCCGCCTCGTCCAAAAAATTCGAAAATCGTTCAGCTCAACCGCGTTTAAGACAAGCCTTTCTTAAAGATAGGCGCTGCCGCGTTTCCAAAAAAAGAGAATCCATCCAGCGAGTGCTAAACCTAGGTCAATCAAATCGTAATTCAACTTCATTTGTTCGCAAAGAGTCAATCCACCGGTTCTTTCGGCAAGTCTGATTTTGCGCCGCGCTGGAGGGCGAACAGATCGTGCTGGCTGCGAATGAACAGCGTGCCCCCGGACAGGGCCGGCACGGTCATGCAAACATCTCCAATTTCGTTCTCGGCCAGCAGTTCAAAGTCAGTACCAGCTTTCACAACGCGGACTTCGCCGTTCTCGGCCACAAAGTAAATCCGGCCGTCGGCCGCAACCGGGGAGGACGTGTAGCTTGCTCCGCCGATCCTTACGCGGTAAACCTGCACTCCCGTGGCGACTTCGTAACAGGTCAGCACCCCCGCGTTGGAACAGACGTACAGATGACCCCCGTACACAATGGGTGTCGGCATGTACGGCCCTCCACGCAGTTGACTCCACGCGATCACATCGCTGGACGATGCATTTTCCGGGAGCGAAATGTCCCCTTCGCCGCCGGGCCGGATTGCAAAAATCGGTTGGATCGGGCGGTTACCGCTGCAGATGATCAGCAAGTCCCCGCTGGGCACCGGCGCAGGGATCGTCGCTTCTGATTTTTTTGCAAGCCGCCACAGTTCCCGGCCGGTCGCCGGATCGTAGCTCCGCGCGTACTGCGAGGCGTTCGTGACCAGTTCCGTTCGCAGCGAATTGCGCCAGAGCGTCGGCGAACTCCACGACGGGATTTCATCGCGCGGCGTTTCCCAGACTTTGTTGCCGTCGGCCAGGCTGTAGCCCGCGATGAACGAATCGTGGCTCAAGTCGAATTGCACGATTGTCAGCCCTTCGTGAATGACGGGTGAACCGGCAAAGCCCCATTCATACTCCTTGTCGAGTGCGAAACTCGAATCGATGGTGCTCAGATCGCGCGACCAGAGCATCTCCCCTTCGAAATCGAAACAATAGAGCCCTTCGGAACCGAAGCAGGCCACGATGTGTTTGCCGTCCGTCGCGGGTGTGCAATTCGCCTGGCTCCCTTTCAAGTGCCTTTTGATTTTCGGCACTCCCTTGTGGACCTGACGGTTCCACAAAATCTCGCCCGTTTCGCGGTCCAGGCAGATCAAGTGCCTGGTGTGTTCGGTCAGATCATCCACCGAAGCCACGTCGCCGTAGTTGCCGATGCGGATTTTCGGATCGGGGTTGCCACTGACCGCAGTAGTCACAAACACTCTGTTCCCCCAGACAATCGGACACGAATGCCCGAGACCTGGAATCGGCGTCTTCCATTTGACGTTCTCTCCAGTCTTCACGTCCCAGGTAATGGGCGGCTGCTGTCCGTCGCCGATCCCCGTCGCGTCCGGCCCGCGGAACTGCGGCCAATTCAACGACGGCGCCGACCCTGCCGATGGTTCGTCCCCGACCGAAACGGTCGCATCCGTTTTCGCCGTGGCAACGGGTTTGGCAGGATAGTAAATCGACTCGGCCGAGAACCGTCGCACGATAACCCGCTTCACTGTTTCACCGGTTCGTTCGACGACGATGGAACTGGTGGTTGAGCCGACTGGCGCGAACTGATTGGGGCCCATTTCGCCCAAGGCCGAGTTTCCCTGTGCGGACTTGATGACCAGACCGACATCTTCGACCGCCAGTTCCAGCGAGCCGCCCATGTCGCTTTCGTAGGTACCGGCCAGTGCTGCCAATCGTGTCCGTTCCGCTTCATCGACGGTGGGCAATGCATTCGCACCTGCCCCGGTCAATGCTTCGCGAATCTGGGACTTGTTTTCGGAGGTCGAGTACAGCATTGCGTCCAGCGCGTTCTGGCTGACGGAACCGGTTTCCAGCAGGAGTTTGAGCCGCGAGATGTTTCCCATGCCGACCATCGCCTTGGCCGCATCATCAATATCCCGCGCCCCCGCCGCGATCAGGCGATGGATAACTTCTTCCGATGTCCCGCGAATGGCCGTGCTGAGCGGGGTTTGATACCAGATGCCGTCGCGTGCATTGACATCGGCACCGCGCTGGACCAGCAAATCGACGATTTCCGGTTTGCCTTTGCCCGCCGCGATCCAGAGTGCGGTGACTCCCATCTCGTTCGCTGCGTTGACATCGGCACCCTCGTCAAGGGCTGTTGTAATCGCGTCCAAGTCCCCGTTTCGCACAGCTCTCCAGAGCTGTTCCCGCGATGATTGTTGACCGCTCGCGAAATGGCCGGTTGCGATCAGCGCAATGGCTGGAAACACTAACAGGACTGAACAGCGCGACATCGACGGACCTCATCACTACTGGAAAGTTGAACCCATAACGCGGGGCAGGCTGTTGAAAAAAATTGGAATTGTCACAACGTCATTACCAGCGTCCATGGCGTCTTGTACGCGTTGCAATTGATGAGTGAACAAGAATTATCCAGCTTGCTGCCAAAACCAAACCTGACAACTATTGTAACGGATGGATTTCCGGTCCGGATTTCCAAAGGGATCGCCCGGACTACGCTTTATTGAAAAATCGAAGAATATGGAATTGATCGGTAGGGTCGAAATCGCGATAATGGCTGTCGGAGATGGGTTGGCGATCCTGCAATTTCTCAGGTATCGGACATTCATTACGGAAAGCGAATCATGAACGTCAATTTTTCCATCTTGACCTGTGTCGCCCTGTTGTTGATCACCGAGGCAGAATGCCAGGAAATCGAATCCCCGAACGCTTGCCCATCGAGGCCGAACTCTGTATTGATTGACCAATTCAATGGTCATTTGATTCGATCGGCTAATCGAATCGATCTGGTTATACGACAGATGTTGTCCGGCCGTCAGTTTCGTTTTTCAGTAGGGCGGTATTGGATCGATCAAAACGAATCCCTGATCGACGAAATTGATCGCGAGGTTGGAATCTGGGGCATTGATGCGCCAACCGACCTTTCCCGCCGTTGACAAAGAATTGGCAGGAACTGGCTGAATTTCGGCGGCTTTCCCCCTCGACGATGGAATACGATGGCGGTATACTCACGCTCTCCAAAAATTCCAGATTGCCTGTTTTTATAAATTCGAGCGGATTGAACCAAAATGTACGCGATTGTTGCTGACGGCGGACGCCAATATAAAGTCGAAGAAGGTCAACTTCTGGAAATCGATTATCGCGAATTGGAAGCCGATTCGGAATTTGAATTCGATCGGGTCTTGGCCCTATCCAACGGCGAAAAATTCACTCTGGGCAGCCCGACTGTTGTGGGCGCGTCCGTAAAAGCAGTGGTGGTCGGCGACGAATTGGGCGAGAAAATTTACATTCAAAAGTTTCGACGGCGCAAGAACAGCAAGCGTCGAACCGGGCACCGCCAAAAATACGTCAAAGTGAAGATTTCCAGTATCGCCGGTTAGCCGATTGTTGGACCATTTGCTTCGTAGCGCGAATTGCCCAATTCGACTTGATAGGCGCAGTGATGGACTGTTCCATTTCAAACTTTCTCCCCGTTTTTTGCGATTCCGGTTGATCTGCAGCCGCGATCTGCCCTATCGGGAGACCCCTTGGAGTCTGGATAATGGAAACCATGCTGTTGGATCCCAAAAATCAGATGATTGCCGGCATCATTGGGCAATCGCGTCCGATGATGGAAGTCTACGAAATGACTCATCGGGCGGCGCGCAGTAACGCCTGCGTTTTGCTGTTAGGTGAAACAGGCACGGGCAAGGAATTGATCGCCGCCGCACTTCATCGATTGAGTCGCCGATCTGCCGGACCATTTGTGCGCGTCAATTGCGGCGCGTTAACGGAAAGTCTTTTGGACAGTGAGCTGTTCGGACACGTTCGTGGTTCGTTTACCGATGCCATTCGGGACCGTACGGGCCGATTTGAAGCGGCCCATGGCGGGACCATTTTCCTGGATGAGATCAATTCGACCTCCTCGACCCTGCAAGTCAAATTGTTGCGCGTATTGCAGGAAAAGGAATTTGAGCGGGTGGGAGATACGAAAACGGTCAGTGTTGAGACTCGGGTCGTTGCCGCCAGCAATTGCGATTTGAGCCGGGAGATCATCGAAGGCCGTTTTCGCGAAGACCTGTTCTGGCGACTGAACGTCTTGCCCATTCATTTACCCCCCCTGCGTCGACGACCGGAAGACATCCCGCTGCTGGTCTGGCATTTTCTGCAGATCTACAGTGCGGCCAATGGGAACAGCGTGATGGAGGTGGATGACGAGGCGATGCAGGCGATGACGAACTATCGCTGGCCCGGCAATGTCCGCGAATTGCAGAACTACATTGAACGGTCGGTTGTACTGGCCGACGACAGCGTTTTGACAACCGATCTACTCCCTCGTTGTGTATTGGGCGACGCACCGAAAACGGATGCGGCCGTTTTCCGGGCCCTGGATGATGAATCGCTGATCCAGGAATTTGTTTACAACGGAATACAGAAATCGAGCGACGAGGCCACGGATTTGCACAAACGAATCGTCGAGCCTGTCGAAAAGGAGCTGTTGAAACAGATTCTCGATGCCTGCCACCAGACACAAACGAAGGCCGCGGAACTGTTGGGAATCAATCGAAATACACTGTACAAGAAACTGAAGTATTACGGGTTGGAAAAATCGAATGGCAGGCCGCCGGGCGAAAATTCAGCCAGCGAATGATGAAGGCGACTAAAATTTTAGACGGGCGAGTTGTCATTGTTTTCGAGCGCCTGGCGACTGCACCGTCTGCTGCCCAAATGGCAGAACTCGTTGATCGTTGATTATACTTCCCACTCATCGTCGGCTTCATCCTCCTCTTCTTCCCATTCATCATCATCGTCGTCGTCTTCGTCCTCCCACTCATCATCGTCGTCGTCTTCCCATTCATCTTCATCGTCGTCGACTTCTTCCCATTCGTCCTTTTCGAAGCCGTCATCATCATTGTCGGCTTCATCGGCTTCTTCATCTTCCTCTTCTACTTCCAGATCGTCCGCTTTATCGTCGTCGACTTCTTCATCGTTCTCGGCGTCAGCCTCGTCAACATCTTCTTCGTCTTCTTCGTCCTCGTCGACTTCGTCTACATCATCTTCAATCTGATCATCTTCTTCGTAATCATCTTCCTCATCGTCGGCAGCCCAAATCGGTTTCAACGATGACATGCCTGTGGACGTGCGTTGACAAATGGCAAGCGGTTCGCCTGCTGTCTGCAAATCGATAGTTGGCGGCGGAAGAAGATGGGACACAATATTCTCCTTGGTCATAGCAACAATTTGGTCTGGATTGATGTTGGTTTCGGGGGAATTACGTTTCTGTCAAATTAGGGCGGTCTGAGATTTGATCGGAATTTTTCCAATTCGGCAAGCCTTGACCGACCAGCTCAGCCGCCTGGGGCAAATCGTCCAGGTTTCGCAATCCGAACTCGAGCAAAAAATCCTTGGAAGTCGCGTATAAAAACGGGCGTCCCAACTCTTCGCTGCGACTGTGAATTCGAACCAGGCCCCGCTCCAGCAACTGCCGCAGCATTTCGCCACAGGCGACACCGCGAATGGCCTCAATTTCCGGTTTGATGATCGGCTGACGGTAAGCAACAACGGCCAGAGTCTCCATCGCGGGCTGGCTGAGTCGACCGGGTCGGGACATGTAATCCAGTTGCCGCAGCCATTTGGAAAACTGCGGTCGAGTCAAGATTTGATAACCCTCGGCAATTCTCTTGATTTGAAACGCTCGTCCGTTATCATCGTATTCTTTATTCAATCGCTTGATTAAAGTTCTGGCTTGAGTTCCGTCTTCCAAGCCGGCAAATTGGCTCAATTTACGCGACGACAGGGGTGCGCGTGCCATGAACAGCACGGCCTCCAGCCGGCGCAGGCAGGCCTTCGGATTGCCGTCCCGGGCAAAGTCGTTTTGGTCTCCGATATTTGTTGTTGAATCGTCGTCCACAGGCTAATTTTCAATCATGGCGGCAAACAGGTCACATCCCGGATGTTGGATCGCCGCTGCGATGGCATTCGTCGGCGGACCGATTCTGTTGTACCTGTTTATCGGCGGTCGCGTACAGGGTGAAGAGTTTTCTCCGGACGATTTTTCCCGCCGCTCATTTTCCTACAATGTGATGCCGATCTTCAAAATCACCTTGCAAGGCATCCATTATCAGTATTCGACACCCGTTTTCGAGCAAACACTGTTCGCTGACGGCCTGCTGGGCAACGTCAACAGCGCAGTCAATTCTGCCAAACAATGGCATTTGATTGACGATACCATATCGGACCCGCGATCTGCCGATTTTGACGCCCGGATTCTGTGCCGATTCCTCGATCTGACCGGCCCGGATTCGGTATCGATCTGGTTTCAATGGAACCGAAAATATCCGAAATTAGCTGCCCAGTTCTGGCCGATCATCGCCGATTTGGCGCGTGCGAATCTGTATCCTGATATCTCGACGATCATGTTAAAAGCGGCTCGACTGACTGACAGCACGGCAGTTTCGTTTCCGGATTTTCTGGTCCATTCGGCCAGCACAGCATTTCTTGATAAAGCACTTGAGATGCAGAAACAGAATGAAATGGAGCGAGCGGTTTCGCTGTTTACTCATTCGATTGAAATCCTGCCGTCGCCAGAAGCTTATGCTGCCCGGGCCGATTGCTATCGCGCACTCGGAAAAATGGATTTGAGCGAACAGGACCGGCGGGCGTCAGAAAATCTGTGATTGCGTGACATGCGGCAAGTTTATCTGGACAACAATTCGACTACGCGAATCGATCCAGTCGTCGCCCAGGCGATGTCAGAATGCTGGATAAAGGGTCACGTCAATCCCGCCAGCCAGCATCAATCCGGGCAAGCCGCGCGGAGGCGACTCGGACAAATCCGCAATGAAATACTTCAGCTGCTGGGTGCTCATACGAGCGGCATGAATGCCGATCGACTGATCTTCACCAGTGGCGGGACGGAAAGCAACAATCTAGCTTTGATCGGATTGGCGTTTGAGCCGGATGGATCGTTGCCCAAAGTCAAACGGGTACTGATCTCGGCGATCGAACATCCGAGTATTGTTGCGGCTGGACAGTATCTGACCCGCCACGGATTCGCTGTCGAACGCATTGCCGTCGATGGAAACGGTGTCATCGACCTCGACGATTTGGCCAACAGGCTGCGAACGCCGGTGCGATTGGTCAGCGTGATGCGGGTCAACAACGAAACGGGAGTCATCCAGCCAGTCCGCGAGATCGCCGAACAGTGTCGATCAAACGGAGTCCAACTCCATTCGGACGCGGTCCAAGCGGTAGGCCGGATCACAGTCGACGTTAACGAACTGCAAGTCGATGCTTTGACTTTCACCGCCCACAAGTTTCATGGCCCGGGTGGAATCGGAGCCTTGATCCTCAAAAAATCGGCGCAGCCATTCCCGGTCCTGTTCGGCGGCTTCCAACAATTTGGAATTCGGCCGGGCACGGAAGATATCTGTCTGGCGACTGGAATGCTGGTGGCCTTGCGCCAATTCATCAATTCTGCGGAGCAGCGTCAAAACCGTATTCGAGCTTTGCGGGATCGCCTTCAGACATCGATTTGCGATCAATGCACCGCAGTGGTCGTGATTGGCGGGAATGCCGAGCGGGTTCCGCACACGTTGAATCTGTCGTTTCGAGGGATCAATCGCCAGGAATTTCTGCTGGCGGCTGACATGGCTGGTCTGGCAATTTCTTCCGGTTCAGCCTGTGCCAGTGGATCCAGCGAACCCTCGCCGGTGCTGCTGGCAATGGGACTGGAATCGGAGATCGTAGACGGTTCGATTCGGATCAGTTTGTCGGCCCAGACGACCGGCGAGGAAATTGAATGGGCGATTGATCGAATTCGAAAGATATCCAATCGTTTGTCAATTTGAAAAAGAAGCCGGAACTGGTGTGCTATCCTCGCTAATTCCGGTTGGAACCGCTACAATGCCGGGTTTCCAAAATCCTTTCATTTGGCATTATCGGGATGGCGTTGACGAGCGATTTAGCGACCTTTTTTCTGCCGATAACGGGCATCGATCCGGCCAGGATTGTTGGAGTCGCCAATATTGGTGCGGGCTATTGTGTCAACAATCAATTTGTCGGCTGCCCGGTCAATGTGGGGCTCAAATATCTGGCGAATCCTGACCAGCTGCTTGATTCTGATTGGCCGTTGATTCTGTTCGGGCCTTCCGGGACCGGGAAAACCGCGATTGCCCTGTCGATTGCCAGTCGAGTGACAGACGGATCGCCTGGCAAACTGGCTGCTTTGACTGCGAAGGATTTTTGTCATCGGTTCGCCAATGCGATTGAAACCAATTCAACGGCGCAGTTTCGCCAGTCCCTGTTCGCTGCGGCTGGTTTGTTTCTGGATGATATTGACCAACTGAAAAAATACCCGGCGGCCCAAAACGAATTGACCTTCCTGCTGGACCAATTGGCCATTCAATCGAAACCGGTAATCATGACCGCTGATCCGCAGTGGCTGGATTCCGGTTGTTTGGTTCCCAAGCTGCATTCCCGGTTGACATCCGGTTTGTGTTTGCATGTGCATCCGCCTGGCTACGATGCCCGGCGCTTGATCATTGCCGATACGGCGGCCCAATTCGACTGTTCAATGTCAATCGAAGTTTGTGATTATCTGTCGACTGTTTTGTCAGTGACCTATCCCCGAATCCAGCTGTTTTTTGCGCAGCTGGGAGCGTGGTTGAAATCTCAATCGATCAGCGAGCGGCAAATCGATCGAACCTTGCTAGACAGCTTTTTTGAACATTCAAATCGCTATTCCAAGAAACGGTCTGTCGATTCGATTCTGCGGCTGGTCAGCAAGGCGACTGGAATCAGAGTTATTGATATCAAAGGCAAGTCCCGCCAACAGTCGACCGCTCTTGCCCGCTGCATCGTCGTCTATTTTCTGCGCCATCATTTGAACATGAGTTTTGCCGGAATCGGCCAAGTCGTTGGCGGCCGCGATCATTCGACAATCATGCATTCCCTGAAACGGGTCGAAATGCTGATTTTTGAAAATGAAGTACAGGCGACAGCCCTCCGGGAGTTGGAACAGGCAATCATCGAAAATCAACTGGCAGGTATGGAAGCGGACTATGAACAACCTGTTTGATCGCCGTTCCCAGTTGTTGATTAATGGCCCGATTGCCCTAATCTGCATTAATCGATTTTGCTGTTTGTGTTGGTATGGTTCGCGGTTTGAACCGCTGAACAACATCCAGACAAACAGTTTTTACACAATTCGATCGGCCACTTATAAACCAAGTCGTCCGGTGATTGTTGATCTCGTCTGGAGTTGTGAACATTTACTGTCATCGCATTACTGTTACTACTGAAATAAAACTTAGATTATCTATTAGTTACCAGAAAATCCAGGACGCCCGCGTGAAAATCAAAATCAATCGAGAATCATTTCAAAAGGCCTTCCATATCGCTGCCGCAGTGGCACCGGCCCGCAGTCCTAAAGTCATTCTGCAAAATATCAAACTGGATGTGTCGCCGGAACAATCGGTGTTGACGGCCACCGACATGGAATTGGGAGTCCGCTTGAATGTTCCCGATGTAGAAGTCGAGCGGGCCGGTGCGGCAGTCATTCCAGTGGCCCGATTGAGCATGATTCTGAGAGAATCTTCGGACGAATTCCTGTCGATCGATGCGGATGCGGAGAAAGTTCTGGTTCTCGGAAAACATAGCCGGTTTGAGCTGGCGGCCCACAACCCGGACGAATTCCCGGAAGTCGCGGAGTTCAAGGAAACCGACTATTTCGAAGTCAGTGCGGCCGTACTGCGGGAATTGATCAAGCGGACGTTGTTCGCCACCGATGCGGAAAGCAGTCGCTACGCCTTGGGAGGAGTCCTGCTGGAAATGGACGGGGACAAAATCATCGCGGTGGGCACGGATGGTCGCCGACTGGCAACGATGCAGGGCGCGATAAAAACAATTGGCAATCCGCAAATTGGTAGCAATACGACCATTGTCCCGTCGCGAGCCATGCAATTGATCGAGCGACTGTTGCCCGAAGGTGATATTCCGGTGCAATTGGCACCTCGCGCCAACGATTTGTTGTTGCGGCACGACAATGGCGTGTTCTACACGCGACTGGTGGAAGGTCGATTCCCAAAATGGAGGGACGTGTTGCCGACGCGTCATGAATCCCATTGTATCGATATTCCGGTGGGTCCGATGTATTCGGCACTCAGACAGGCAGCCATCGTTGCCAGTGAGGACAGCCGCGGGATCGACTTCACATTTAACAACGGCACGCTTACGTTAAGCAGCCGGACTGCGGAAGTGGGACAATCTCGTATCGAAATGCCGGTTCCTTTTGATAGCGGGGAATTGACGATCACGCTCGATCATCGCTTCGTCGCGGATTTTCTGAAGGTCCTGCAACCGGACCGGACATTTGTGTTTGATGTTGAAAATGGCGAACAGGCGGCCTACTGCCGAACAGATGACCATTACGGATACGTGATCATGCCTCTTTCAAAGGATCGGCACTAGCATGAACGGTAATCACGACAGCCGGGAATTTGCCGAACTGGACTTTAAACATGCCGTCGAACTGAATCAGCGGCGACGGATTCATGGACGGAAACCAAAACGGGTTCGGGATTTGATCAACGACATCATCACGCGGCGCGGTATTGCTGCCGAACAGTCCAATCACGAATTGCAGGGTGCCTGGGATTCCGCTGCGGGGATGGATATTGCCAACCAGACCCGGATTGGTTCACTGCGCCGCGGAGTTCTAGAAATCGTGGTCGACAATTCCAGTCTGTTGCAGATGGTCAGTTTTGATCAAGTCCGTCTGTTGGAACAGATCAATCATCAATTACGGAAGGCAGACATAAAACGGCTGCAGTTTCGTGTAGGGAGTATTAACCGATAATCAATGGCCAGGAAACAGTCTAAAGCAGATTATCAGGGTGAAGATCTTCAGCGGCTTTCCGATCTTGAGCACGTGCGCGAACGGCCCAGCATGTATATCGGTGATACCACCACCCGCGGATTGCACCATCTTGTTTTCGAAGTCGTTGACAATTCGATCGATGAAGCGATGGCCGGATTCGCGACCAAAATTCACGTCACGATCAACTCCGATGGTTCGGTAACGACCCAGGACGATGGCCGCGGCATACCTGTCGATATCCACGAACAACTGACGCAGCAGGAAGATCGCGAAATCTCCACGCTGGAAGGTGTGATGACCTTCTTGAAATTTGGCGGCAAGTTCGAAAAGGGGGCCTACCAGACATCAGGTGGATTGCACGGTGTGGGCGTGACAGTGGTGAATTTCCTGTCCGAATGGTGTGAAGTCGAAGTCTATCGCGATGGCCAGATTCACCAGCAGGAATACGAACGGGGTGTGCCGACCAGCCCGGTCAATCGAGTCGGAAAAACCGACCTCGTGGGCACAAAAACGACATTCAAGCCGGATCCCCAGATCTTCCAGAACACGAAGTACGAATACGGCATTCTTTACAAGCGACTGCAGGAACTGGCTTTTCTCAACAGCGGCGTTCGCATCATTTACCGGGATGAACGCAACGGTGAGGGAGACGAATTTTTCTACGAACGGGGAATCGTCGAGTATGTCGAATACATCAACCGCTCCAGCGATCCGCTGCATCGCGAGGTCATCTACATGGAAGGCGAGCAGGAAGGGGTCGGTTTCGAAATCGCGCTGCAATACACCACCGACATCACCGAAAACGTTCATTCCTATGTGAACAATATTCATACACACGAAGGAGGCACGCATGTGTCCGGTTTTCGCACCGGACTAACGCGGGCACTCAACAGCTACGGCAAGAAGAATAATCTGTTTGGAAAAATGGCCGTGACCGGCGAAGATTTTCGCGAGGGCATTACGACGATCATTTCTCTGAGGGTGCCGGAACCGCAATTTGAAGGTCAGACGAAAACCAAACTCGGCAACAATGAAATCGAGGGAATCATCAATTCCGGCTTTGGTGAATTCCTGAAAACGTTTTTGGAAGAAAACCCGAAAGAGGCGAAGATTATTATCCGCCGTGGAGTCCAGGCCGCAGAGGCACGCGAAGCGGCCAAGAAAGCCCGCGAACAGGTCCGACGAAAATCAGTACTCGGCGGAGGTGGCTTGCCTGGCAAGCTGCGAGACTGCCTCAGCAGCGATGTCGAAAAGTGCGAGTTGTATCTGGTGGAAGGTGATTCGGCGGGCGGCAGTGCGGAAGGGGGACGGCTGAAGGAGTTCCAGGCGATTCTGCCGTTGCGAGGCAAAATCATCAACGCCTACAAAGCCCGCGAAGACAAAGTGCTCGCCAACGAAGAAGTTCGCAGCATCATCAGTGCCATTCGGGTTGGGATTGGCGAGGATCAGGATTTGTCCAAGCGGCGTTACGACAAGATCATTATCATGACCGATGCCGACGTCGATGGCTCCCATATTCGAACGTTGCTGTTGTGTTTCTTTTACCGACAAATGTATCAGCTGATTGAAGCCGGAAAAATCTATGTCGCCCAGCCGCCACTGTTCCGCGTCAAGCACAAGAAAGACACCTATTACGTTCAATCTGAAGATGCCATGCGACAGCAGTTGATGGATCGTGGTTTGGAAGACGCAGTGCTGGAAACGGAAGACGGGAAAAAAATTGAAGGACCAGACATGGCAACGCTCTGCCGCACTCTCAGCGGAATGGAAGACGCCATCACGGCTCTTGAACGGCGGGGCGTGAATCTGAAAACCCACTCGCAGCGCCGCAACCTGGAAACGGGCAGGCTGCCGGTTTTTCACGTGTTCCTGGGTGCCGAAGAACACTGGTTCGTCAATCGAATGGAGCTGGACGAATTCCTGAAACAGCGGGAGAACATCTCGGGAACGGAATTGACTGTCGAATCGACTGACGGAACGCAGCCGCAGGCCGCTGCCGCCGAACTCAATGGATCCGCCGAGCAGATTTTTCAGATTGTCGAATTTCACGAAGTCCGCACGATCAACTCGGGGTTGAAGAGCCTGGCGGAAATGGGGTTCGGCGTCGAGTCACTGTTGGCTGCCGAGAGGACCGGAATTCAGCAGCCCCGTTACATTGTGCGACGTGGCGAATCGGAAACACCACTCGATGATCTGCGCAACTTGCCCGGTACGATTCGGGCCGCCGGTGAAAAAGGAATGACTGTTACCCGCTTCAAAGGGCTGGGCGAAATGAACGCCGAAGAACTTCGCGAAACTACCCTGGACCCGACCAACCGGACGCTGATCCAGGTGCGGATGACCAACGCCGCAGATGCCGACGACATGTTTCGAATCCTGATGGGAGACAAAGTTGAACCTCGCCGGGAATTCATTGAGAAGCATGCACTGGAAGTCAGAAATCTGGACGTGTAGGCCAGCCGCTGTCCAGTAGATGGACGACGGCGCCCTGCCGGTAGCACTACCACCATCAGAGAGTCACAGAATGAGTCGACCGCGACAGATAAAACGAAGTGAATTGCTGCCGGATGAAACTTTATGTGATTATTGTACAGGCAAATGTTGCCGGTATTTTTCCCTGCCGATAGAAACACCGGAAGATTATCGCGGATACGAATATCTGCGCTGGTACTTGCTGCACGATCGGGCATCGGTGTTCGTCGAGGACGGTACGTGGTATTTGTTGGTCCATACGAACTGCAAACATTTGGAACACAACCATCGCTGCGGGATCTACCAGACCCGACCGCAAATCTGCCGGGAATATTCTACGAAGGATTGCGAGTTTGACGACAATTACACATACGAGCAATATTTTGAATTGCCCGAGCAGATTGCCGAATACTGTGACTCAGCCTTCGCCAATCATCCGAGTCATCCAAACTTTCGCAGCCCCAAACCTGGGCTGCCGATCGTTTATGCGATGCCGGAACAGTGACATTCGACCCGCAACAATTCCGCATGAACCGCCAAAATCTGATTGTTCCGAGAACGCTGAAAGGATTCCGCGATTATCTGCCGGCCGCCATGATGCCGCGCGAAAAATTAATGGAAACCGCTCGATGTACCTATCGGTCGTTTGGATTCGTACCGATCGAAACGCCCGCGCTCGAATACGCGGAAATACTGTGCGGCAAGGGTTCCGACGAGACGGATCGACAGATGTACCGATTCGAAGACCATGGCGGTCGCGAGGTTGGTTTGCGATTTGATCTGACAGTGCCGCTGGCGCGATTCGTGGCCCAGCACAGCAACGAATTGGGTCTGCCGTTTAAACGATATCACATTGGTTCCGTTTGGCGCGGCGAAAATCCCCAAGTCGGCCGCTACCGGGAATTTGCCCAATGCGATTTTGACACGATCGGCACGACATCGATCGCCAGTGACATTGAAACCGCACTGGTGATTTTTGATTTGATGCGAGCCATTGGATTCACAAAATTCACAATTCGAATCAACAATCGAAAAATCCTCAACGGCCTGTTGGAAAAATATGATTTGGCAGAACATTCGGTGGCCGTGCTGCGGTGCATCGATAAGCTGACGAAAGTCGGGCAGGCCGATGTTCGCCAGGAAATGCTCGAGACAACTGGAGCCGACGAATCACAGATCGATCGGATTCTGGCACTGGCGGATTTGCAGGGCGGCAACCAGGAAGTGCTCGGTCAACTCGAATCCATCTGCGCTGGCAGCGAATTGGCAGAGCAGGGCCAGCATGAACTGCGGCAGATTGTCGATACCATTGCGACGGTTGGTGTCGGCCAGGAACACTTGAACATCGACGTATCGATCGCTCGCGGACTGGATTACTACACGGGTACGATCTTCGAGACCTTTTTGACGGACTTGCCCGGAATCGGCAGCGTCTGTTCAGGGGGTCGTTACGACAATCTGGCCGAGCTGTTCACCAAACAGCAGTTGCCTGGAATCGGAGCTTCATTGGGATTGGATCGCTTGCTGGCGGCCATGGAGACTTTGAAAATGATCCCTCCGTCCGGCACCACCGCCGACGTTTTGATTGTGCAGTTTTCGGCAGAGTACCTGGCTCATTATCTGAAGATGGCTTCGATTCTGCGCGCTGCCGGCTTGGCGGTGGAGGTTTATCCAGAGGCCAAAAAACTTGCCCAACAGTTCAAATACGCCGATCGACGGGGCTTCAAAGCCGTGATTGTCGCTGGGTCAGACGAGATCACAGCCGGAAAAGTTCAAGTAAAATGGCTGGAAGACGGATCGCAACACCAGCTCGCAACGGCCGACAAATGTTGCGTGCTGGTAGAGTGGTTGAAAACCCGAACTGCAGGTTAGAACAGGAGCAAGATTACGATGACATTCCAGGTTTCATTGTGGTTGGCCCAGATCGATAGCGCGACGGGTACTAAACAGACTGAATATCCGCTGGCGTTTGGCTTGATCGCAGCTATGGTTCTGCTGGGGCTGCTTGCCGTTTGTATTCCCCGATTCCGAAAAAAACACTTCATCGAACCGAACGAAGTCGATGCCAAGAAAAATCGAATGCGACGATAGACTAACGGCGATTTCGGGCCGCCGCCAACGAGATCCAGAATGCGGCGAATAGGGAAATGGAACTAATAATGATCATCGCGCGGATCAAGTTCGATCCGGGATGGTGCAGAGCACCAATCGACAGCACGACTCCCCACAGAAATAACAGGCTGACGATCACCAGGAGCGCTTTCCAGCCGGCGCACCAGTCGTGTTGATAACGTTGGTCAGTCATTCGGTTCAGTTTCTGCAAGATCGTTTTGTAGCCATGGCATCAGACTTCGAAGTTTGGCACCGACCTGTTCAATCAGTGGATGGCTCTGGTCGGCTCGCAGCCGATTGAGTTCCTGGTCCCCGTTTTTGTGCTGCTGAATGAATTGCCGGGCGAATTGGCCACTTTGGATTTCTGCCAGGATTTCCTTCATTGTCGCTTTCACACGGTCGTCAATGACCCGCGGGCCGCGCGTATAATCACCGTATTCGGCGGTATTGGAAATCGACTCCCGCATACGGCGGATTCCCGAGTTGTGCATCAGATCAACGATGATCTTCAGCTCGTGCAAACACTCGAAGTAGGCGAGTTCCGGTTGATATCCTGCTTCGACCAGCGTTTCGAAACCGGCCTGTACCAGTCCGGTGACGCCGCCACACAGAACCGCCTGTTCGCCAAACAGATCGGTTTCGGTTTCGGCAGCAATGGTTGTGAGCAAAACGCCGGCTTTCGTTCCTCCAAGCGCAGCGGCATACGCCAAGCCCAATTGCAGTGTTTCCGGTCGCGTGTCGTCATCGATCGCGATCAAACACGGAACACCACCGCCGCGCAGGTATTCGCTCCGGACCATGTGCCCCTGTCCTTTGGGTGCCACCAGCAATCGGTCAACGCCAGCAGGAGTTAGGACATGACCGTAATGGAAACTGAATCCATGACAGGTCATGACAATGTTCCCATCGTTGAGGCCGGGCAGAATCTGCTCGCGAAAAATGTCACCATGAATTTCGTCGGGAAGCAGGATATTGATCAGATCCGCCTGCTCAGCCGCAGCGGCGATGTCCAGCGGATCGAAGCTGTCCCGTTTGGCTGCTGCGAAACCAGGTCCTCCATCCCGCTGACCGACGATGACTCTACAGCCACTGTCTCGAACATTCTGGGCATGAGCAGCACCCTGTGACCCATACCCGATAATTGCAATCGTTTTGCCATTTAGCAGTTCAAGATTGGCATCGGTGTCGTAGAATATTTGCGTGGACATGAAAAATCGAATGGGAAGCTGGAACGATCGATCAGGGAATACAGCAGACATTAAATGACATTTTTCCGAAGAAAGCGACAGCCTCGCGCTAATAGCGGCTGCGGTCTCATGCTGTCGCAGGGCGCATTGATCTGTCTGTTGTTGGTGGTCAACGGCTTGATTGTCAGGTCGATGGTGGATTTGGACTGGGGAGAAGAGGTGCGAATTTCGCAGGCGATCCAGCTGGTCTTGCCCGTCGCCATGATTTTTATCGAGCTGTGGCTGATCGATTTCATATTTGCATCCACAACCCGAAACGAAACGTAGTTGAACAGCGCCACTTTCTGCGTACTTTCGCTCACGGAACCAACACCAACTTTCCATGGGAAGGAAACCTGGAGCTTTGTCACAACTCAAAAGTAGGCCTGGCAGGCGGCTCCCCCTGCTTTTGCATCAGCGGTTGTCAACCACGACGCCATAGATTTCATACGCTTGAGACAGGAAATCCCTGATCTCTCGCGCCGCAACCTTGCGACCGGGCTGGTAGAATATCAATGCGCCCTGAGCGGCTTCGACCGAAGCCCCTTTGTGTCGCTCGAAAAAAGTGAGGACCGCCGGCGTAAAAAATTTTCGGATTGCCTCCTCGTTGCTTCCTTTCAGCACAAACATGCCGGAAAAGGTCGGATGCGAATCAAAATTGATGTCCGACATTCCAATCAGTCCCCCCAATTTGTCCCACATGTGTTCAGCCCTCAACGTGAAATCAGGAATCTGAATTTCGCTTGAGCACATAGCGGCAACCGACTGCCGATGCGTCTGGCTCTGTTTGCCCGAACCGGTAGTGTACTGGTAGTCAAAAATGGAAATCGTGACTTCATCCGATTCGCCCTGAATCAATCGCGCTTGCTTGCGACCATGTCCTGAATTGAACAGTGCAAACGCTGACAGGCGTTCCGCCAGCTCCGACGAGCCTTCGGGGAGAAACGTCAAACCAAGCTCATCGGCAACTTTCTTCAACTCCTCACCACGTTTGCGATCGAGCCAAGCCGAAATGCCGATCAACACGCCGATGATGGCGAACACGCCGATTACGATTAATACTGCCACCGATAATGCATCCCCATCTGTATCGTGAAACACAAAACAACCGAATGGCCATTGAAAAGGCGTGGATCACGCCGTTTCAGATTGCTCAACTCGCAAATCCGTTTACTTTTGATGACCAGTCTGTTAGTTTAGCGATCCCGATGAGTCTTTTCTTCTGGATCGATCAACCTGTATCAGGATATCAAACGTGAT
>JBGSXT010000226.1:0-2759 GCA_041751295.1 Mariniblastus sp. | reverse complement strand
AACATGGCCCTCAACCATGCGCGTCTGCCAATTCCGCCATACCCGCGAATGCATTTGCCAATTGCTGCATAAAGTTGACCGCGCCCCATTCGGTTGACCGCGCCCCATTTGGTTGACCGCGCCACATTCGGCGTAAAATGTCAAGCATACAAGCACGACGCGCAAGCGAGTGGTTTCGCCGAATGTCATACACTCGCTTGCAAATCGTGCTTGTATTGCCACAAATGTGGCGCTGCCAAGCTAAAGTTTACAGAATTCGATCGGGTTCGCAATGAGTTTTTGCCGGGCTATTTGCGATACAGGAACAATGACGCCGAATGGTTGAATTTCTGTTCCACGATCCTGCTGAATTCATGAATTGTCATTTCCGTATTGGTCAGGATTTCATTCAACTCCTGCCGCTGCTGGCGGGTAACACCAATGGCAAGGATCTGGCCGGAATAGAGAGTATTTGCATATTCGCCGTCAGGTGTTTCCAGGACTGTTGACGCACCAATATCAATCAGCGCTGATCCTTTTGCGGAATTGAATCCGTGGGTGGCGAAGTCGCCGGTGATCGGGTCCAACTCGGTCGTCGCGAACCAATTGAATCGGCCATTGGAGTTGGCCGCCTTTTGTATCACGGAAGAGAGAAGAGGAGCGATTTCATGAAGTTCAACCGATGTTCGACAGGCCGTTTCAAAGGCTGCTAACACCGTTGCCGAGCAAATCGCCGAATCTACAGCACCATCGGCCTCCAGTTGACCGGCAACGGTTCGAATTTTTTCATCAATTGAAATCGACCAGGCCGAAAACCGCCCGTTGTGAAATCCAGTCTTTCCGGCAAGTCCCCACCATTCAAACGGTACATCGACGACGCCATTCAAACGACGGTCGATGTTTTGAATATGTCCTGCATCCGTTTGAATTCGCCGGACCATTTGATCGAGAATTCCAGCCAACCGATCGCAAAGGCCACGATGCCTCGCGGATTTGCCTATTTCCAGGGATTCCGACATATCGCTGATTTGCAGGCGTCCGATAACGGGCATGTCGACATCGGCCGCAATACGCTCGGTGAAGTCCCGGTTCGATTCGAAAAAGGACAATTTCCAGCCGGTAACGGATTCGAAGTTTTGCGACAAATCCGGTAGAAACGGCAACTGCCGGGCAACGACGTTCGAATAGCATTCAGGTCCATCGCCGGCACGACCCGTAAATACTTTCAATACCGTGTTCGTGGTCGGAACACCAGTTGATTTCATTTTTATCTCCGCGAAATCGAAACCGGGCAGGTCTGCTGGTTTCCCCCGATCCCCTTTACATTTTTTGTGATCGCTGGAATCGTTATCGGCCTTACGAATTTCCAAACCGTTCAACTTTATGCGTATGGAGCCTTTTAGTACTGATTCTGCGGAACTTTGCCGATCATGCTGATCTTGAGGGATCTCGGCAGCTGCCGACATGCAGATGAACTCAACGATTGCCTGAAAATCCCCGAAGTATGCGTTGAGGCTGTAAATTCCGCTGCTTGACCCTCGGTTGGGGCTCGCTTACCAACTTTGAGGTTCGGGTGATTCTTTACAGCCAACAACCACCAATTGACCCTTGTCGGCTTTGGTCGTTGTCAGTAGACTTTTGGCTTCGACGTGACTGGGTACAGTACCTGTTCCCGATTTTTCAAGCAGGATCTGCGGTCGATCAGGCCGTTTAACTTTGGAGAAATAAAAGTGGTCGGCACGAAAACGTATGTTGCCAAATCGGGTGAAATCGAACGCCTATGGTGGGTCGCAGATGCAGAAGGTCAAATTGTCGGGCGTTTGGCGTCTGAAATTGCAGTCATTCTGATGGGCAAGCACCGCCCGACCTACACCGCGCACGTCGATACCGGGGACTTCGTGATTGTGACCAACGCGGACAAAGTCGTTTTTTCCGGTACCAAATGGCGGCAGAAAACTTACACGTGGTACACCGGTTATCCAGGTTTGCGCAGTGAAACTGCCGCTTCCCGATTTGCCCGCAAGCCGGAACAGATTTTCCGGGATGCCGTCCGTCGAATGTTGCCAAAAAATCGGCTCGGCCGAAAAATGCTGAGCAAACTGAAAATCTATTCCGGTTCGGAACATCCGCATCAGGCACAGAATCCTCAAGTTCTGGAATCGCGAATTACGCAAAACAACTAAATCTCAACACAGCGACATAACAAACCGAAACGCAAATGTTACCAATCAAAAAAGATCTCAAAACGGGCGAAGCCATGGGAACCGGGCGAAGGAAATCGTCGGTGGCCCGCGTTCGCATCAAAGACGGCTCCGGCAACATCATGATCAACGGCAAGGAACTGAAAATCTATTTTCCGATTCCAGCTGACCAGCGAGCGCTGCTCGACACGCTGAACGCAGCAGGCGCGCGCGATTCGGTGGACGTCAGGATTTCGGTTTCTGGCGGCGGCAACACGGGGCAATCGGGTGCCTGCCGCATGGGCCTGGCTCGTGCTCTGTCCAGTCTCGACACGGAACATTTCGGCGCTCTTCGCGATGGCGGTTTCCTGACGCGAGATTCGCGCATGAAGGAACGCAAGAAATGTGGTCTTCACGGTGCGCGTCGAGGAGTGCAATTCTCAAAACGTTGATATCGGTCTTGGATCAAATTCCCATAACGCGCCCCTTGTGGCGCGTTTTTTCATAATGTAATTCCCGACTACTTTGCGGCTTTCGAAAACTGTATAGGTTCCCGAACTTCGGCCGCGCAACATCGGGAATGAGTGAACTTGTCACGTC
>JBGSXT010000225.1:0-2105 GCA_041751295.1 Mariniblastus sp. | reverse complement strand
GCTGCGATATTCGAATATGCCCGTGCGATGAAGAAATCGCAGTTGTTGGTGGCGGACTCCATCGAGTTTTTCAAAATCGTACTTGATTCGTTTTGGCCAAGCAGTAATCCAAAAGCGAAGGAATTGGCGAGACGAGCGCATGCCGAAATTCTGTTCGGTGAACAACTCGCTGAACCCGCGGCTTCCAACTTGCTGGTCAACGCACTGGAGGGTCGACTCCGTCAGCAACATCCGTTTGCAGAAAAAGAAATTGCCAATCGAATAAACTATTCGTTGCACCGCGATTTGCTGCTGGAAAACGGAATCGATCAGATATTCGACATCATGGAGATGCTGATCGTGCAAAAAAACCTGCAACTGGCAACAGACTTGTCGAATCGCCTTAGCCAGTTCATTGACCAGAATCAGGACTCGCAAATCGCCATCTCAATGGGCAAGCGGTTGGAAGATTTGAATTTGCGAATCGGCCAAATTGATAACGTGATGGATTTGTCCGAATTGACCGCGATATCTCCGGAAAAAAACTTTGATCCGATCAAGGGCGCAGCGCGATTGCTGGTTTTTTGGTCGCCCGGCGAACCCTCTTCCGTCAGGTTCATTTCTTCCCTTTACGGCCAGCCACTGAAGCGTGATATCCAGGTGGTCGCTATTTGTGCCAAATCAAACGCCAACGAGACCGAGCTGTTGGAAAAATTTGCCAAAGAGATGCCGGATTTTGAGTTCGTAAAATCGCCGGTCGATTCGGGATCAAGCAAACTGTTGGCCAACTATCCAGTCCCTCGACTCCCTTATCTGCTGCTGCTGGATAAAGACGGACGACTCGCCGCGACCAATCCCGATCCTCGGGATCTGAGCCAGCAAATCCACGACCTGCTGAAATAGGCTGCGCGGCAGATGGAAATTGACCAGAGTTGAACGGTTGGACGTTTACGATGAAACGCAATCAAGTCGAAAACGCTGCCAAATAGGCCTAACGCTTCAAGATTGTGTCAACATGTTTGTGCGTAGGCTCGACTGCGATCGTTGCATCATCAAAAAAAATTGTGGCGCTGCCAGGTTTTTCGCCGCCGGAAACATGGTCAGTATAATTGCCGATTCCCCAGACGACTTTGCCCTGCAATCTGGTCCTGACGTTTTCGGCACTCAAGATCAATTGACCGTCTTGCCAGACTTCAATTTTTCCGTCCGCATTGTCCTCCGTAGATTGCTCGTACAACGCTTCAACGTGAAACCAGCGGCCGACAGGAATCGGAATCGGGTGTCTCTGTGACCGCGACTGCGGACGATTCCACTGTGAATAAAGATAAAATTGCATGTTGCCAGTGTTCGGATGATTCCCGATATTCAGAACGCACAAGGGTTGACTCTTGCCATGCTCATCCTCGGACTTGAATTGAAATACGTTCCACCACCCGCCACTTGAGTTTTCGGAGTCGCGCAGATCGTATTTCCTGTCCAGACGCATCCAGACTCCGAAGTAAGCCGATTTCGGAAGTTCCTTTCCGCCTTGGTCCCATGGCTGTTCGGTCCAACGCATCAAACGAACGGCCTTGGCACCATTGCGCGCCTGGAACGCATTGTGAATGGTTGCTTCGACGCAATACTCTCCTGTGAGAGGCTGTTGCTGGCCAACTCTGGCAATCGCCTCACCGATCGCACCCGTGCTAAACACGCCGCCGCCATTCGTATTTTCGTTTCGGTCATACTCCCAATCGAACAGCGTCCCCTCTTCATGATCGGCATTCCACAGAATGCCGGCTCGAACATCAACAGGTAGCAGTTCGATCCAGGTTTTGGCCGTTGATCGTTCGGGAAATTGCCGAACAGCGACGAAAGCCAGTGTGCCGGCCGCCACGACTGCCCAAACGAAGCGCATCCAAATCATTGTGCTACCCTTGATGGAAGTTTGCTAATCGATTCCTGGTTGCAATTCGTCAATTTCGACATTTCCGCAAGCCTAGGCACAATCGCGACGGATCGTGGCCGATTCAGGGTAACTCCCAATCTGGAAATTTTACTGGACTCAATCTGCGGACTGAATGGTTTTCCGAACAAATCTTGACCAATTCTGAAAAAGAGGTGACGAATCGCAACATGGAACAGGC
>JBGSXT010000224.1:0-3049 GCA_041751295.1 Mariniblastus sp. | reverse complement strand
GAAATCACGGGCCAACAAATGATGCAACCGAAGAAAGCAGTGTTGTTGGGATCGGGCGACCGCCGTCCAATGGTGAACGATGCCGTTTTCGGAATTCGTCCAATCGTCGAAAATTATCTGGAAATTACGCTTGAGGACTTCGATTATTCCACTGACTTGAGCGGGATCGAAGCCGATATCGCGATTGTACTCGGAGGGGATGGTTCGATACTGCGTGCCGCCCGCCAGATGAAGAACGGACAATTGCCAGTTTTAGGCGTCAATCTTGGCAAGGTGGGATTCCTCGCTGACATCCAGCCAAACGACCTCGATCGAGCGTTGCAGCTGTTGATGACCGGCAAGTATCGGTTGGTCGACCATTTGATGATGAGATGTCAGGTCTTCCGGAACGACGAGCTGGTCTGCGATGAAATCGGTTTGAATGAAGCTGCGATTCTTGGTGGACCACCGTTCAATATTCAACGAATCGACTTGGAAGTGGACTCGGAATTTGCGACCACCTATCGCTGCGATGGCCTGATTATCAGTACGCCGATCGGGTCCACAGCCCATAACCTGTCGGCCGGCGGACCAATTCTTCGCAAGGATCTGCAAGCATTTGTGATATCGCCGATCAGTCCTCACACGCTGACGGTTCGGCCGATTGTTGACTCGGCAGATCGAGTTTACACCGTTTGCGTCAAAGAACCGCACGAATCCACGTCGATCGTTCTTGACGGCCAAGTGCTATCGAACCTGACGGAAGACCATTCGGTCAGGATTCAAAAGGCCGAAAGCATATTCCAATTGATCGAAATTGCCGGAAAAGGTTACTATCGCACGCTGCGAGAGAAGCTTGGCTGGCGTGGTACGTTGACTGAACATTAGGTTTAGCGACGCAACTGCCAACCTGCGGCCATTTCCAGTCAAGGAGGATTCAATGATGCAATTGAAATATCTGTTGTTGTTTGCCGCCATTGGGTTGCAGTTCCCCACAACTGGGCGGTGCCAGCCAGAAAAAACGGCGGCCGATCGAGTCAATGAAGCAACGCAAAATCTGCAGAACAAGCAGAAATTCCTGCTGCAATACAAATTCCAACCGGGAGAAGAGATTCGCTGGAACGTAGAACATGTCGCCACAACCAAAGCACAAATCTCCGGCAAAAATGAAACGACCTCCAGCCGGACTGAATCGACGAAATTATGGAAAGTTTCCAGCATTGATTCGATTGGAAACATTACCTTCGTACACAGCGTCGAATCGACCAAGCTTTGGCAGAAAATCGGCGATGACGAAGCAATTTCCTTCGACAGCACTTCAACAGACGAAGTCCCCAACGAATTTTTTGGCACAAGTGAAATGATTGGCAAGCCACTGGCAGTGATCACCATCACACCGTCTGGCAAAGTTGTCGATCGAAAATCGAGCATCGAGCAAATCGATTTCGGGATTGGTGATATCTGCACGCCCCTGCCTGAAAAGCCGATTCCCACTGGGCATCGCTGGTACGTCCCGACCGAATTCACTGCCAATGACGAAGATGGCAAGCGGTTGCATCTGAAAGCCCGCTTGCATTATCAGTTGACCAAAATAGTCGACAGCAAGGCGTACATCTCCTTTCGCACGGAAGTCTTGACGCCGATTGCGAACGATAAAGTCAGGTCGCAATTGCTACAGAAACTGACTGATGGTTACATTGCGTTTGATCTGCAGACCGGCCGCATGGCAAAAAAGGAAATCGAATGGAATGAGACGGTTCAGGAATACGCCGGTCCCGACAGCTTTCTGCAATACAATGGCAAAATGACCGAACAGATTGTCGCCGACGAACCATCAAAAGCCGGCAAAGTAAGAGTGTCCCATTCCGACCCAGCAACGAAAATCAAACGGCCGGAAGACGAACCGATCATTCGAAAGTGAAAATACTTCCGGCGTTAATTCCTTGTTTTGGGAGATCGCCTGGCATCTTGAAAATCATTTGCGTGCTGATTCTAGCAGTTGCGATTGCATCCTTTTTTTGCCTGACGGACATGGACCGGCGGGTCGTGACCAATACACTGTTATTGGGCCTAGGTACAAGTTCGATCGCGATCCCATTGGGACTGGTGCTCGCTAGGCTCTGTCTGTGCCGCGGAATTGTTCCGCGCTTCGTATGGCTGAGCTGCCTGTGTCTGGTTTTTGTTCCGTTGTTCATGCAGGTCAGTGTCTGGGACAGCGCTTTCGGAAAACTGGGCTGGCTGATCAATGTGCAACTATTCACTGGAACGCTGGCGAATTCCTGGGCACCGGCGATCTGGATTCATGCGATGGCCGCCGTGCCGCAGGTTGCCTTGATCGTATGGTTTGGGCTGTGGAAATCGAGTCGGGCTTTTGAAGATCAGGCGTCCCTCGACGCTGATCAACATTCCGTGTTCTGGCATGTTACGCTTCCACGCATCTTGCCGCTGATTGGAATCAGCGTGGTTTGGATCATGGCCAGTAGTGCGCGGGAAATTGCCGTCACCGACATCTATCAAATCAGTACCGTCGCTGAACAGATTTACCTCGGATATTCGCTGGGCGAATTCGAACAACCGCTGGACGAAAATGGCGGCACAACGGTGGTCTCGATCGTCATTTGCCTGATCTGGTTCATGGCCTGCTGTGCATTGATTTTGATGGCGTTCCAGAAATACGTGGATCGGTACCTGCGCAGTGATGACGTTTCGGTCCGCAATCAGCAACCCGCATCGGCCTGGCAGAATGTGACGGGCCTGATACTGATTGCGATCATCGTCCTGATTCCGGCTGCCAATCTGCTGATACGGGCCAGCAAACACGTCGTGCTGGTGGATGGCAGTCCGGTGCCACAATACTCGTTAGCTAATCTTATGTCGGTCATTGCGAATGTCCCGCTGGAATTCGCGACTGAACTGCAATGGTCTTTTCTGATCGCCGCCGTTTCGAGCGTCATGATCCTGACGTTGGCAATCGGAATATCATGGATGGCAATTGAATCCAGAACTTGGCAAATAATGCTCCTGATCTCGTTCGCCATCTGCTGCAGTCTGCCGGGACCTCTGATTGGTA
>JBGSXT010000223.1:0-1833 GCA_041751295.1 Mariniblastus sp. | reverse complement strand
AAGGATTGTGGGGAGAGTTCAGTCGCCGCAACCAGTCGCAGCAGCGCGGCCTGCTGAACGACGGGACTTTCCGGGGAAAGGGGCAACGAAAATCCAAGATGCTCAAACAGGGGCATCAGCCACTTGTCGACAAGCTCGGGTTTCTGCTTTCGCAACGCGACAAAATCCACTGCCGAGAATACTTCCGCCTGATCGTCGCGAATTCTGGCGATTCGAACGCTGCCATTCGCCTTCTGTTTCAGTTCCACCAGAAAACCATCACCTGAATACCGGAAAACAAATTGTCCGTCCAAGTGGTCTTCGACACTGAATTCGCGTTCAGGTTCGTCATGTTCGCGGAACGAAAAAAAGATCCTGTCGTCGATAACTTCCGCTTTTCCAGACAGGCTTTGGGCATTGAAATCAAACTCGCTGTCGTTTCCGGAAGTTAACCGGCTCCACTCGCCGCCGCCTGGGCCCTGCGCCAATGCGAAGAATGCATTACCCAAAGAAGCATCGAAAAACGGCTTTCCCGTCAACTGTTGGACCAACCGATCCTCGATCTGCCTGGCGAATTCAGCGTCCAGAATTGGTTGTTGCATGATTTCGTCTGCGGCATTGCGTCGGACCCATACCCCATTTACATTCCCGGTCGATTTCCATTCCCGTCGCAATGCAAGAGAATTCCCGTTCAAGCTCAAGCGGATCAATTCCCGCATCGCTTCCCGTTTTTGCTGAAACGGTCCGTCGGCAAGTTCTTTATCGTTGGTCTGTTGTCCGAAAGTTCCGGAACAACAAACCAGGGACACGATCAGAAATAATCCCGGCATTACAATGGATTTTGCGAGTATCGGACTGGAGCCTGTCATTTTCGATTCCTCATTGACGGGGTCGTCAAACGGGATACTCGTTCGGCTTTGCAGCCCAACGGATTTTCAATTCGCAACCCGCAGCGACTCGTTTTTCGAAATGGCCATTCGCCGCTTGCTGCTTCTGATCGCGAACGTGGAATATGGATCAAACACCCGTGCTTCCAGTTTTGCATCGTCCGGATGGTCCTGCAAATCATATACCGGCAGAAACGCGGCAACTTTCGATTCTAACAGCGCACCCCGGGACCGACTCTGGATGAATGCCATCCACATTTGATCGGGCCCAAACCCGACAAGTTTCCCGGCGGCCGGAACGTCAAACTGGTCAGGTGGCAACGGCGCCAGTTGCAGCGTGAAACAAGTGAAACAGACGAATCCACAGGCCAGCCAGATCGACAACACCGCGCGGATGGAGTAATCGACCCAGCGGTTCATCTGCAACTGGTACTTCGTCAGAAAATCGGTTGCTCCCCGCAGCACGCCGAAGGTCGCAGCAAACAGAATCCAAATGGCCACGAAATCGACCAGCAGGGCGTAGGTACCGCGGAACGATTCGATCAGACTGGCCAGCGGTTCGAAAAAGCTGCTGGCGACCAGCGCGGAGATGAAGAAATTGATGAGATTGATCATTGTGTTCCAGGTGCCGACCCACCAATTCATGCCGACCACGACCAGAAAAATCAGAATCAGAACCCAGATCATCATTGCAACACGTACCTAATTTTTCAAAATCCTCTGTAATTCTTCCAACGATGTCGTACCGCTGGCAACTTCCAGAATCCCCATATCACGCATGCTGATATGCCGATGCGCCTTGGCAATCGCCTCCAGTTGATCGAGTCGGGGCGATTTGATCAAGACTTTGCGAAACGAGTCGTTGATCTGAAGCACTTCAAAGATTCCTGTTCGTTCCCGGTAGCCGATCCCTGAACAGTTCGAACAGGGTTGAACCTCTTTTTCATCGGCATCAACCATACCTGGT
>JBGSXT010000222.1:0-2185 GCA_041751295.1 Mariniblastus sp. | reverse complement strand
AACGATCCGGCGAACAATAATGTTAAAAGCTTCATGGTATTGTCTCCCACAATTGACGCTTTCGCGCCTTAAGAATCCTGACCCATCGAACCCGGATGGCTTTATGCTTTCGAAACTATCTCTGGGTAGCTGGATCAAAGTTAGTAAAACTAGCATCGACAAAAAGTGCCAGCACTTGTGTGCATTTTTGAAACGAACTTGGCAACAAAAAAAAACTCTCGGCACTTTTGCGATAAGAACTATCGGTTCTGCCGGAAACATCGCGTTTTTTCACGTTTGATTTCCGATGACAGAATTATCCTCGATCAAGGTTGTCCAGAAAGATGTGAATTCTGTTAAACTGCGAGACATTTCACGATTAGGCAGTCTAAGGTTGGCTATCATCACATTAAAAGGATTTTAAGGTGCGTTTCTGATCGAAATTTTTTGGATTTGTCGAGTAGTATCACTCGAAGCTTGCCCGATTTTGGCTCCCCCAATACCTATTGACAAAGCTTTTTTGGTCCAGGCTGCCGTTTCGGTCCGCTTGTCAGTGCCTAACCGAAATCAAACACCGCTTTGACCCAAGCGATCCGTTGCGTTCCGTGGTCGCGGAACCGACCAACACGCGTTGCTCGCGTATTGCCGAATACGGTTTTAAGAGTATGAATGGGAAATGAAGATTCGCGTAGGTTTAATCGGGTTAGGCGACCATTGGCTGGATCGGCATCGCCCGGCATTGAAGGCTTTGTCCGACCGATTCGAGGTTCGTGCAATTTGCTGCGAAGTTGCCGAGCGTTCCAAGTCCGTCGCCCGCGATTTTGATGCGGTTGCCGTGGATGGCTTCCGAGCCATGATCGAACGAAATGACATCGACGCGATATTGGCTTTGGCACCAGACTGGGTTGGACCATTACCCTTGATTGCGGCTTGCGAGGCCGGCAAGGCCGTTTACAGCACGACCGCGCTAGACATTTCGCCCGACCAAGCACTCGAAATTCGAAAGCGGATCGACAAATCGGGAGTCGCCTTTATGGCCGAGTTTCCACGGCGATACGCACCGGCAACGCTGCGATTGAAGGAACTCATTTCCACGCGCCTGGGTTGCCCCCACCTGTTATTTTGCCATGATCGCCTGCCAGTCGAAAGTCAATCAAACAAACTTCGACGGGGCGACAATTGCCCGCTGGTTTGGCGTCACATGATGGAACAGGTCGATTGGTGCCGTTACATCGTTGATTATGAACCGGAATCGGTCATAAGTGCCGTTTACGATCCACCTATCGATAAAAAGACTTTCTATCAAATGGTCAGCCTGACGTTTCCTAAAACTGGGGACGGTGCAACGCCGTTGGCCCAATTGAGCCTTGGGCATTATGTTCCCAACAGCTGGGCGGACGCTCTTTCCTATCGCCGACCGGCATCGATACAGGTCTGTTGCGGGAAAGGAATGGCTTTTCTGGACCTGCCGAACACTTTGGTCTGGTTTGACGACGCTGGCCAGCACGTTGAATCGCTGGAATCAGAAAAACCGGTCGGCGAACAGATGCTGGCCCTATTTCACCGTTCGGTGACCAGCCTGGTTCGAAATCAAACCGATTTGATCGACGCCTACCGCGCCATGAAAATTGTGTTGGCTTCCAACACCAGCGCAGAATCGGGACAACGAATCCGCCTGGAATTCGATAATTGACTTCGATTTTGGGGTATCTACAGATTCCGCACTGCGGGCATTACAATCCCAATTCTGCGGCGGATTGCATGAATTTTCATATATTCAAATTCAATTAACAACCGCTCGTCAGCAATGCCGCACCATTTATGAAAGCATCATGAAAATGTCCCAAGCCATTCCTGTTTTCCTTGTTGGACTGATGTTGGCACTGTACGTAAACCCGTTGACTCCAGCCTCCGCCCAGGAACTGGATGCATGGGTTCAATCGCATCTTGAATCCCTTTCGAAGCTCTATATCCATTTCCACCGGCATCCCGAACTGTCGTTTCAGGAAGAACAGACGGCGGACCGAATCGGGAAATTGCTGGAAGAGGCGGGTGCGACCGTGACGCTTGAAATCGGTGGCTTCGGCGTGGTCGGAATTATCGAGAATGGAGCAGGCCCAACCGTTTTGTTGCGCACGGATCTGGACGCTTTGCCCGTGGAAGAACAGACCAATTTGCCCTACGCCTCGACGATCCGCACAGAAGA
>JBGSXT010000221.1:0-2889 GCA_041751295.1 Mariniblastus sp. | reverse complement strand
GGGCAATTCCCGAAACGACTCCAACGGGACAAACGGATATTTATCGGGCATGGGTTTCCTTTGACAGGCATCAGAATCATGGGTTGGCCGTCACCGCTTGACGGATTTGTGGTTTGGCAACGGGTTGTGCCATTCGCCGCCACAAATCTACCAAAGGTTTCAGCTCGACGCGATTGACCGTTTCGCTGCTGAAAGCACAGCGACCATACAGTTCCGCGAATTCAACGGCCTCCGCCGACAATTGCGAATCGATCGCAGCCAGACTGCGGGCATATTCGTGTGGAGTCGTTTCGAGATCGCGTCGGATTTCAAATTCGCGTCCCCAGGCCTCCAGCGCCGCCATGGTGTAGATCGCAATCTGATTGGCTGACATGGATTCCGCCTTGCCGCAGGCGAAGGGATCCCGAAAACTGGCAAACGCCGGGAGTCGCACGCTCACGGAAATCGCGATTTCCGCAGCTGGCTCAATGCTTTTTGTGCGACTGGAAAAACCGCCGAACAGTCTGGCCAAATCATTTCGGAACATCCAGGCCAGAAAAAATAAAGCGCCAATTCCAACCAGCCAGGTAAACCACCGCAGGCCCGACGAAATCGTTTCAAGCATTCGATTCCTTAAATCACCACTTCGATTGCTTCCGGCGGGTCGTTGTTGGCGATCGAGTCGCGGATCAGCTTCCTGTTGCTCAATTCGTTCCTGCTGTTGGCCATTCTGTTGGCGAGCATTTTCATCGACTTTTTTTGAATTCTGCTTGCGGACATCGTCAGGATCGCGTTTCGCCCGATCGTCGTTTTGGTCTGGTTTCCGATCGTCTTGTTGTTCTGACTTTAAAGGGTTTGGTTTCTGTTCGGATTTCGATTCCTGCTCGTCAGATTGCCGGCTGTCGGAATCCTGTTGTTCCTGATCACCGACATCGCCGGGCTTCTCGCCATCGGGATCGACTCGCTTGTTGTGAGCATCCTCGCGGTGTTGTTGACCATCTTTTCCAATTGCCAGTTTGGATGAACTGCGATCGGGACTGGTGAACATCGCTAACAGTTGGTTGACGCTGTCGGAGCCACCCGTTCGCGGCAGCAGCATGACCGTCAGAACAACGAGCAACGCGAACAGGCTGCCGACGATCAGCCAGTTGCGACCGACAGCTGCGGGAACATGCAGATTTCGCTGCGACAAATACCGCTCCAATCCCAACAGACTGGTCGTCATCAACAGTCCTAATGTCGATCCGAGGTAAACAGCGAACAAGACGTAAATCCAGCTTTTTGATTCCTGCTGGACAAACCATTGCCCGATTCCAAAAACAGGGAACGCAAAAATTGCAAAATAAAACACCCAGATTCCAGGCGTATTTTTCTTACTTGCCCCCCAGAGAAAACTGAAAAGTGATGGCTGCCTGTCGCTTGACCGTTCTCCGGTTGATTTGCTGATGGAAACCGTTGTCGGCTCACGCAACAGTTTTCGTTTGACGATTTCCAGCAATCCCATCGCGGAAACGTCCCGGCTGCGATCAACGACGGTGCAATCCCAGGCCAATTTGGCGGATGTCCACATCACAATCGAAATCAGGGCCAGCACCACAATCGGGCCGACGATTTTCAAACCCGCGTAGTTAAATTCGACCAGCCCGAGGCTGGCCACAAAAGTCGCGATGCCAAGAGCCAGGCCAAACAGCTGAGCCCGCTCCCGGCCCTCGTCAATCGAGATTCGACTGACAAGCACGGCTGCGATAGAAAACAGCCCCATGACCCAATACAGTCTGGCGGTATGGGGTCCTCGGTACAGCACTTCAATGAAAAAGAAGACAAGGCTGCCGACCATGCAGGCAATCAACATCGGTCCGATGACCTGCAGCAGAATTTGATTAATCGTTCTGTCTTCCAGCCGTGCCATATTTCTGTTGACGTTCTCCGTTCCAGACCACTCAAAACATTATTTGCACTTTCCAATCGAAAGCAGAGCTATAAAATACCAGCTTTCTGGGAAAGTGTTCAACAATAAGGTGTGAAATGGATTCAGCTGTTATACCTGCCTGTCCGATTTGCGAAGCATCGATCGAAATCAGCGAGGGAACGGTCGTGGGCGAGTTGATGTCCTGCGGCGAATGTGGAACAGAACTGGAAGTGACCAAAATCAATCCGATCGAAATACAGGAAGCGCCTGAAGTTGAAGAAGATTGGGGCGAGTAATCAAAGTTGAATCATTCAGACAGGCGCCGGTGGGGCTCCCGGAGTCGAGCTTGCATTTTTCTGCCGCGATTTAATCCAAGGAACGAATTTGATGCCAGTTGGAATGTTGTTTGATCGCGTCGGCGTGGAGGAAAAACTGCTGATCGGGGAGTTTGAGAAAAAGGGAGTCGATCTGGAATTGATCGATATTCGACGGGTTCAACTTCGACTCGACGACCCGGCCCCGTGGCAGAAATACGACGTCGTTCTCGACCGTAGCGTGAGTTTCTCCAAGGCACTGGCGACCCTGGAAGTATTGGATGGCTGGCGCATACCCACAGTGAACACTGCTCAGGTCGCGCTGACATGTGGCAGCAAACTTTCCACATCCATCGCCCTACAGAAAAACTCGGTCCCGACACCGCGCGTCACCATCGCCTATTCCGCCGAGTCCGCGCTGGAGGCCATTGAAGCGATGGGGTATCCCGTCGTGCTCAAGCCAGCGATTGGTTCGTGGGGACGGCTGTTGAGCAAAGTCAATGATCGCGATGCGGCTGAATCCCTGCTGGAACATAAGGCCACGCTTGGCAACTACAGCCATGGCGTATTCTACATTCAGGAATACGTCGAAAAATCACTGGGACAGGACGTTCGCAGTTTTGTTGTCAACGGCGAGACCATATGCGCAATTACACGCAGTTCGAAACACTGGATCACAAACACCGC
>JBGSXT010000220.1:0-1658 GCA_041751295.1 Mariniblastus sp. | reverse complement strand
GAAGTTCACCGCTGGATGTATGACCGATTTTCACTGCGAGATGTCTGTGGCAGCATTGGGTTCGTCAATTTTCAGATTCGTTCGGCCCGCGACAGTCAAATCTGGAGGTTCGTTGAATACCAGCTGGATGTCGTCAATGACGAAGTTCGCAAGCCGGATTCGCTGTTCGTCGAGTGCCGCAAATCGCCCGTTCAGTGAACATTCAACGAACCTTCATTGAACCTCGTTAACTGACCTCGTGCGCGAACCGCTCCCCACCGAATTCATTTCGGTGGAAGCAATGATCAGTAACTAAAGTTAATCGCAGCGGTGAGATTCTTGACTCCCGCCGCTTACCCCAACCATTCGGGCATCTGGTCTTTGGGCGGAAGTGAGATCATTTGAGCCGATTCCATGCCGTCAAATTCCAACACTTTAGCGATTGTGGCAGCGGAAACCGCCGCGTCCAAATTCAAAACGCCAATCGCCGATTTAGCACCCGGCGCATCGTTCCGACCGACGGCCATTTGCGCGATGTTGATATTGTCTTTGGCCAACACGTTCCCGACATATCCGATGACACCTGGAATATCGCGATGGGTAAAAATCAGAATGTCGCCGTCCATGTAGGCGTCGGTGTAATAATGGTCCAGCTGCACCAGGCGCGGCATGTTTTTGCCAAACACAGTCCCTGCCGCGGCCCGAGTCAACCCTTCTCCCGTCACACTGGCGGAAACCACGCTGGCGAATGCTCCATGTTCCGGCGTGGATTGGGTGACCATCTTGATTCCTCGATCAGCCACGATCGACTCCGCGTTGACAATGTTGACATTGTCCGCGACATGTCTTAGCAGCCCCGCACAAAACGCCGATTTCAGAATCCGATGGTCCTCGCGGGAAATCTCCCCCTGGACTTCCAGATTAACCGACTCGATCGCTCCGCCGTGCCATTGAGCCAACAGGATTCCCAACCGGTAAGCAACATTGACATAACCTCGCAGGTTTTTCAACGTCTCCGGATCAAGGGCAATCATATTCACCGCATGCCGAATTTCACCGGTCGTCAGGTAATTGATCAGCAACTCTACGGCTTCAACGGCGACCTGAACCTGAGCCTCTTCCGTGCTGGCTCCCAGATGAGGCGTACACAAAACGCTGGGCATGCCGAACAGCGGACTGTCGGTGCACGGTTCGGTCACGAATACATCCAGTGCGACACCCCCCAATTGCCCCGACCGCAACCCTTCCACCAGTGCGGCCTCGTCATAAATTCCACCACGAGCACAATTGATCAATCTCGCGCCGGGCTTAATTTTTGCGATCTGTTCCTTGCTGATCAATCCTTTGGTCTCATCGGTCAGCGGAGTGTGTACCGTCAAATAATCAATCGAAGGCAGCAGTTCGTGTATTAGGCCTTTTGGGAGGGGCTTGGTGTTGTTAACTAGGATGAACTGCGCTCGCTGCTCGGCCAAGTCGTCGGTAATAAAGCCAACCACCGGCACTGGAAAGCGATCAATGGCGGCATCTCTGAGGGCGGCTGAGCGCTGCTGGCCGTCGACCACCCACCCCGGCTTTTCTTCGTTAGTGCCTGCGAGCGGAAGGGTCAAAGTTCCGACCGCGCTGTCAGACGTGCCCTCGCTGCCAGATGCCGGTTCGAACGTCACGCGGCTGTCGAAAGC
>JBGSXT010000219.1:0-1705 GCA_041751295.1 Mariniblastus sp. | reverse complement strand
TCACGCATGGTCCGCGGCCAGTTCAACAACCCGTTGAACCCGCCGGGCGTCGTCCGGCTGTTCAACCTCATCCCCTTCGGTTAGGCTATCCAGTTGTGAACGTCCGTCCCGTCACCCGGCGGGTTAACTCTCTTCGTTATTCCGTCATAGCCTTCATGCGATACTCAATCTTCACATTGATGGCAATCATGTCAGCGGCTGGTGTCAGTGCAGCATTGAGTCAGCTTCAATTCGAAGCCGGATTCATTGGCCTGATTTTGATTGCCACCGTATCCATGTTCGTCGCGCCGAAACAGGGATGGCGATATTGTTTTTATTGCGGGATTGGTGGATTCGGGATTGGAATCGTTTTGATGTTGATCCATACCTACATCTCGCTAGGTCATATATCTGGGTCGTACGCGGTAACCGACTTCGTCTTCGCATGGCGACCGTGGATCTTGTTTGGCGGCTCTTGGGTCGGGTCCACCACTGGCCTCCTTCTTTTCCAAAATCGACAAAAAATTGACTCCTCTGCCAAACCTGTCAATAATCAGTCGGGCACACAATCTTGAACGGTCCCCAGGTCCCAACGGGCGGAATAACAAATCGGTGCACCCAAGCGGCGATTGGGCGCGTTTTTGGATTGGACAATCACTCATCGCCGCTGGGTGACCTCGGTCGTTAGTTGCAAGATGAAGCCAGTCACACTGATCATCGTTCTGCTCTTCACAGCGTCGCCAGGAAGCGCTTCGGCGTTCGCAATAGACGATTGGTTTAGGGATGATCTTTCCACCGACGAGCGAAACGAGCTTGTTGAACGTGCAAAGGACGCGGCTCTCGAGGAGATCGCCCCTACTGTCCTCAAAGTACTGGTTGACTATCGACCGATCTACGCCTTTGGCGTGAAAACCCCACCTTGGAACGATGACGATGACCGATTGTCCGCAAGAGACAGGACATTCCTGATGGCCGGCGCGGTATGGAAGCATCACATGAGCCCAAGGAATGATTTGCCCAAAGCGAAAGTGATGCTGTCCCTTCTTCGAATGGCGTCACGGGCGGCGGAGAAGAGAATCTTGATCACGTCCATCTCGGCATACCAGTGGTGTCCCGATGCAGAGCAGGTGCTGCTTGACCTTTGCAATGCCGACGAGGAATCACTCGATGTTCGCCGTTTGGCCGCAGAGTCGCTGTTGGAACATTGCGATTTGAACACGTATATGCCCGTGGCGGTGGAGATAATACTCGCCCATGAAAAAGGGCTGCCGCGCTGTCAGGCATTCAACTTCACGACAAATTACGGGAATCGCCTCTTCGAACTGAATGACACGAATAGGAATGCCGTGCTTGCTGCAGGCTTCGGCATCCTCGATGAATTGACCGACGACGAATTGCAGACTGGATACTTTGTCGCCAAGCGTCTGGGGTTCATTCTCAAAACGAGGAATGAATTCGCACCAGATCAACAGGCAGCGAAATACCAAGGCAAGTATGGTCTTAAAGACGAGTTCTTCATCGATACGGTCAACAATGCACGCATATGGCATGCACAGCACAAGCGCGAAATACGAAGCAACTAACCATGCGATGCACCTTACTTTCCGCACATCTCGAAACCGATAACTTTGCATTTTCTTTGGGCGGGTCAGGGGCAGTGGCCGTAGGTGGCAGGGTTCATCCCGAACAGTTTGATCAGTTGGCGTTGGATCGGTGTGGGATCCGT
>JBGSXT010000218.1:0-22817 GCA_041751295.1 Mariniblastus sp. | reverse complement strand
AACGCCCGGCTCCCTTCGATAACGAACCGCTGTCGAATCAAATGTTTTGCGAAAGCGAAATGGCTGGCGCTGGGGTTGAGTATGATGTCCGCGCCACGCGCCGCGTGCCGAGCCCCGGGACGGGTTCCGACCCAGGCGTCTTCACAGATCTCAAATCCGATCCGCACTCCGCCGACATCGAACAACAGGTCTCCGATCGGGAACTCACTTCCAGAGATCCGAATGGTTGAGTGAACTCTTTCAGGCCAAGGCTTGAACCAGCGATGTTCATAATGAATACCGTCTCCCGCCAGGTTCTGTTTGGCGACAAATCCTGCGATCTGTCCATCGACCAGCAGGCAAATCGTATTGAAAACTCCCCCTGCGTACATCAGCGGCAATCCGACACAGGTCACAAGCCCAACTGTCTCCGGCACAATCTCGTCCAGCATACGGGCCGCTGTCGCATGGACACCTGGCGAATAGAATGCATCTTCACAGCCGTAACCGGTGATGCATAGCTCCGGCAAACAGAGGATCGAGACTTCTTGCTGTTTGGCAGCTTCGATTACATCTATAATGTTTTTGCAGTTTTGTTCCCAGTCAATGGGCGTTTGATTTACGACTCCGGCAGCGACTTTAATCAGTTTCATTGAGGCAATTGGCGAATCGGGCGGCGACGTGTAACAGGATTATTCCAATTTGATCGAGTGGCAATTTAAAATGTACCTGTAGGACGAATTGCTAAATTGTCCCATCGCCGCGTGAGACGAATTGGCAATTCGTCCTACAGGAGAACTGGCACTTGCCGCTCGCATGGGATCGAAGCAGTCAACATCATATCAGCGGTCATGCCGCAGACAAATGCCGCAGGCCTGATCACTTGGCGTTCGTCACAAACCGTTAACGGGAAACAATTTGGCAAATCCAATGCAGGGAAATGGTATTCAATGTCCGAAATGTCTGCAAAGTGTCCCGGTCAACGCGGACCTCGTGGGCACGCGGATTGAATGCCCGCATTGCCAAGCGTCGCTGGCCGTTCCGAACTCGATCGGAGCCAATGATCTGTTTGACGACTTGTTCGATGAGCCGGCACAGCGGACGAAAACCAAGGCCGCTAAACCGTCCAACTCACAACCAGCACCCGTTGATGCTGTTCAATATAAACCGAAAAAATTGGCAGCCGACTCTGAAAGACCGCCTGCGCACCCATCGGAACGAACCAACGAGCCTTCGTCGGCGGAAATCGCTGCCGACGATACGGGCGCAGACCCGTTTGCTTACAACGATTCCAAGCCAATACGAATTGAAGGGGTCAGCAAAAATATCCCCGACGCCGATTCGTTTTATTTTTCCTGTCCAACCTGTGATTCAAAAATTCAAGTTCGGGAAGCACAGTTGGGCGAACGAATAAGGTGCAGCGATTGTTTTTCGACGGTTACCGTCGAAAAACCCAAACGCACTGCGAAACAAGTCGATATCTGGAAGCTGCCGGCGACTTTAAGGGTCAGTGATGATGACGATTTCAAGCTCGAACCGCCGACCGAGCGACCTGATGCTGCACTCAATATGGAAGCCGGATTTGGACTGGGCAGCGTTCAGGAAGATTTGTTGGCTCCTCGCGTGGAACCTGAACATACTGCGTCGGAGCGCAAGAAATCGCCAGTGACGGCCGTCGTGCTAAAAGCCACAAATTCGAACGAAAGGGTCCCATTGCAAAAAGCAGCGGACCACTTGAAAGCCAAAGTGGGCCAGTCCGTTGCTCGTCCAGTTTCCAGCCCAAGTAGCCAAGCGGGTAAGTCGCTTCCGTCAGTTGGACCCAAAATCTCAACCGCTGCAGAACCACGCGGAAAAAACTCAGTCGTACCGTTGGCTGAAGCCCAATGGCAGCAAATTCTGAAACTTGAATTTGCCAAAGATTTGGATTTGCTGATTCGCACCATCGTCACAATTGTTTTCCTGGCGGTGTTTTACACCCTGATCGAATCGATTTGGACAACTTGGGCAAGGGAAGACATGAATGGCGGAGAAAAATTTGGCCAACTGTTGCCGGCTATGACGGCCGCACCGGTCTGTCTGGGGGTCGCGGCATGGTTTCTGACGATCACCTTTTCGGTTGTGATGCGGGCGGTTGCCAATGGACAGACCCGAATCGAAGAATGGATCGGATTCGCTCCCGCAGAATGGCTTGGCCTGTTCGCGATTACCGCGTTCGGTATCTGGGCAGCACTGTTGCCCGGCGTCCTATTGGGTTATTTCGCGATGGCCGCGACCGGCTGGTTCTTCCTGCTGCCTGTACTGGCTGCGGTTTCCGTGTTCGCACTCTCTCCCCTGTTCCTGATCAGTTCATTTTTCAACGAATCGGTACTCAATATTTTTTCCCCCGAGATCGTCAAAACATTCTCCGACAACAAAGCGAATTGGCCGGCTGCGTACAGAAGTTTCGGGATTGCGTTGAGCGTGTTTGTGATTGGTATTGCCATTGTGTTTCTGCCAAGCCTGTTGTTCAGCCTGATTGGTGCTGCGGTTCAGGTCTTTGCCATCACCGCGTTGGCCGTCTTGACAGGCCTGCACGCACGATCGGTCATTCAATGTGTGCGTGCATCATGAAAAAGTGATCGGCCGAATCTGCTAAACAACGGCTCAGCGGTCTTCATCTTTCAGCTGCTGGATGGCATCCGGCAAACCCGGATCGACCAAGCCAAAGGCTCCGCGGCCATTGTCAAGAATCCGGTTTTTTGCATCTTTGAGAAGCCGCTCGATTCCAGGCTCCCAAAACGTTTCTTGTTCGATTCGCGCCGTCGGCGGGTTCAGCGGGCGCATGATGCGAAAGCCAGTTCCAAGTCCTGGGCTGGTGGTGAACCACCAGGGACTTTGTGGGTAATTGGGGTCTTCGTCGCGCCATTCATTGTCCGACGGCAAGCGCGCTGCGCTGCGACAGTCTTCGGCTTCCAACTCCCACGAGCCACCACGCAGCACACCTGGAAAGACCTTTTTCGGTTTTGCGAACGCCTGCGTCGCCGTAACCGATTTGCCCTGCAGATTTCTGTCGTAGCCGTTCTCGTCGTAGCCATCGAGGACCCATTCGGCGACGTTTCCATACATGTCGTACAGTCCCCACGGATTGGCTTTCAGCTGCCCGACTTCGTGCCGCAGTTCGTCCGAATTTTCAATGTACCAGGCATGTTCCTTCAGTTGCTTCGGATCGTCGCCAAAATACCAGGCGGCTACCGTTTCGGCTCGACAGGCATAGTCCCACTCGGCTTCGGTTGGCAAACGATAAAAATCTCTCGACAACAGGCTCAGCCATTTTGTGTATTGCTTGGCGGCATACTGAGACATGGTCGCCGCCGGTTGACGAGGTTCGTCTCCGGCTTCGTAGGTAAACGAAGGATCATACAGTGACGATGGTGCGGTGATCGCATCGACGTTCGAAAACTCTTCGACGCTGCGAATCCCTTTGGATTGAAAGGCCTTGAAGACTCGGTCCAGATTCATGTACAGTTTATATTCGGACCAGGTAACTTCGTGTTTGCCCATCCAAAACGGTTCGACAAGCACTTCGAATTGAGGCCCTTCGTCTGTCCGCCGATCCGATTCGGCATTGGGGCTTCCCATCCGGAACTTTCCACCGGCAATCGGTACCATTTCAAATTCGACTTCGCTGCCCGGAATCTTCGCCTTGTAAGGAACCATGTAGCCCAATTCTGTTTTGACGAAAGTGCCACTGTGAGGTTGCTCGGTAACCAGTCCAGGTCGTTCGCGAGTTTCAATCTGTTCAACAATGGCTGTTGGAAGATTGGATGCGGATTCGATCTTGCTTTCCTGAGCCGTTAAATCGATTATCGTGCTCATCAGAATAAGTACGATGAATAACAAACATACCGGATTGGCCAACAGCGGACTCATATTTTTGTCATGCATTGCAATTCAATTGTGGAAAATAAAAAACAGGCTTGCGCGTCGCGTACATTCGACAAGCATAACAAATGCCCGTCGAGAAATGGCTATTCCAAAATTTGGACCTATTTTGTTTCGCGACGTTGATTGCGATCGAGCATCGGTCGGACTTCGTCGACAAAGTCGTGGATATCCTTGAATTGGCGATAGACACTGGCAAAGCGGATGTACGCGACCTCGTCGAGATCGATCAGTTTTTCCATCACCAATTCGCCAATCGCATGGCTGCGGATCTCCGAATCGGGGTGCAAGTAGATTTCCTGTACAATTTCCAAGTAAATGGATTCCAGCTGATCGGTTCGAATCGGGCGCTTCCAACAGGCTCGTTCCAGGCCCAGCTGGATTTTCTCCGGTCGGAAGGGTTCTCGGGCACCGTCCTTCTTGACGACGCGGATGTCCATCTCGACAACCCGTTCCATCGTAGTAAATCGCTTATCACAACTGAGACAACAGCGACGTCGCCGAATCAGAAAGCCCTCGTCGACGCTGCGAGAATCGATGACCTTGTCGTTATCAGATTGACAGAACGGACATTTCATCAGGCAAATCGTTTCAAAATGTTTGAGGAACCGTTTCGCAAACTGCTTTGTCCACCGGGCAGCTGATTCAATACGTGATCCGATCAACACACGTTCAATATCAATTGTGTTACAGATTTAAGCATACCGTATTCCGTGTCGGAGTTATAGCGATGCTTTGCCGGTTTTGAAAAACACGACTGTGTAGCAAACCAGAACAAAAAAACCCGAGCCAGGCTCGGGTTGCGATTCCAGATTCCAGTGTTGTTTACCGCTGCTGGGCAGCAACTTGAGGTCCGACCGATTGAGGTCCAATTGGGCCTGCTGGATAGCCGAAGCCCTCTAAAAAGGTGGTAGAGGAAACGTACTCCGGAACATTCCATCCCCAATCATACCGGACGTTACGAACCTGCAGGTTGACCCGTCCCGAGTAGTACATCGCGGCATCCCGTAAAGCCTGGTCGTAGTCCCACTGTGATCGAATCTGGCGGCCGTTGATTTGAGTGATGACATCGCCCGATTCCAGCCCGATCCGTTGAGCTGGCGTGCCCCAGTTGACGGAAACCACTTTCATTCCGTAGCCGCCAAGGATTTGTCCCTGAAAACCAAGCTTGGGTGTCGGCTGGTTGTATCCAGGTTCAACGATGAACTGCTGATGCTGTCCACCCTGATGCTGTCCACCCTGATGCTGGAAAAACTGTATATGTTTGGACTTGCCATGTTGATTCTGTGGTTGATCGGTTTTGGTATTTTTTCCTTGAGCGAACGCTGAGTTTGCCAAGGCTGCGAGTGAGAAAATTGCGATTGCGGTTGTGGTTAAAATTGTCGTTTTCATAGTTCATCCCTTTGCTGATTGAGGTTTTTTCCGGAAACCGTTGTCTCCCTGTTAATCACAGCGAAGGCATCCAGCAAAACGGGACAAGAATTTTCGGAATTTCATAAAAGCCGAAGAAAAAATGCGAAAGCCCTGTTTCGGCACTCTCGAGACGGGTTCGACAGTTCCCGATGCCCCAGGCGCCGGAAACAATTAGCGACAAAAAAGTGCAGCGAACGCTAAACGACAGGTGTCAGGTTTGCTTTCATCCCGTCGGTCGCATTTCGTTTATTTTGAGTGCATTCTGTTAACGGTTGGCGATTTTATTGGGAGTCGCGCAGCGACGCCACGAATCTGGCAACTCCTGCCGTCGCTTTGCCACTGATCGAGCTGCGATTGACGAACTTCCACAGTTTGCCTCCCGTCGCGATCGCCTGCCGCCTTACCGTTCGTACATTTCCTCTCGCTCGTGGATTTCGTCCGGAGTGGGAAAGCGAACTTGGGCATAAAGCTCGCTGAGTGGCAGTGTGCAGGCGATTTGTGATAGCTCGATAGCGGCGGCCTGGCCCCGCTGTTCGAATTTCTGGAAGTCGTCGCCGACACGGGCGTCGACCAGTACACAGGCGAAGTCGGGTTCCACTTGCAGATAATATTGCAGCGAGGGGATCGTCAAATAAGCATTCCGCTTTTCGACAGCATCGTAGCGTCGAGTCGAATCGGAGAGTACTTCCACGATAACAACCGGTCGGTCGTGAAAGGAATCCCGTCCCCGATTCGGTTCGCAGACGACCATGCAATCCGGATAATAAAAGCGGAACCCTTGAGTAGCAACGATTCGCACCTTGGTGTCCGAGTTGAACACTTCACAGGGCTGGCCGCGAAGTTGGGAAAACAATACACCGGTGGCATTGGTAGCGATCCGGTTGTGGATGTTGGAAGCGCCGACCATAGCGTAAATCAGGCCCTCGACATACTCATGCTTTCGCGAAGCGTTTTGCTCGCCCAGCAAGTAGTCGTTGACGTCAATCGGTCCCAGCCTTGCAGCACTGCTCATGGCCAAATTGTAATCGCGAAAATGTAAAACTCCAATAACGCCTCGGGAAACTCATTCAGTATGGCGGGAACGATGACTACACGAGCTTCGCCAGTTCATGGCGGGCTCGCCTAAAGTCTGCATACCGGCAACAATGAGCGGTCGATGTTCGGTGCGCGGTAAGTATCTGACCTGCCTGCCGTTCCGTAAACATAATCTGGAATTCCAAGAATAATCCGTCGATCGTGGCTCAAGCCACGAGATCATCAACATGCCGAACCAATCGCCGGCTGACCCACACATGACCACTTCTGAAACAAAGAAACTCGATTTTGTTCGCCAAATCATCGCCGATGATGTTGCGGCCGGGAAACACGATGGACGAGTTCATACGCGTTTCCCACCGGAACCCAATGGCTATTTGCACATCGGGCACGCCAAGGCGATCCTGTTGAATTACGAGATTGCGGAGGAGTTTGGTGGTAAATTCAATTTGCGGTTTGATGATACCAATCCCGAAAGCGAGGAAACTGAATTTGTCGACGCGATCCGGGAAGATGTGCGTTGGCTGGGCGCCGATTGGCAGGATCGCGAATTCTTTGCATCTGATTATTTCGAGCAGCTGTTCGAAATGGCCACGCAATTGATCAAGGATTCGAAGGCCTACGTTTGCGATTTGACGGCGGATGAAACCAGAGAGTATCGCGGCGGCTGGAACCGCGATGGCGAAGACAGTCCTTACCGCAATCGATCGGTTGCCGAAAACCTCGATCTATTTACGCGGATGAGGAACGGCGAATTCAAGGACGGTGAAAGGACTTTGCGCGCGAAGATCGACATGAAATCCAACAACATGAACCTGCGCGATCCGGCCATGTATCGCATTCGGCATCGGGAACACCATCGCACGGGAGATGCCTGGTGTATTTACCCGACTTACGACTTCACGCATGGTCAATCCGATTCGATCGAAAGGATTACGCATAGCATTTGTACGCTCGAATTCGAGAACCATCGGCCGCTGTACGACTGGTACCTCGAACAACTGGACATTCATCATCCGCAGCAAATTGAATTCGCGAAATTGAAATTGACGCATACGATGACCAGCAAGCGAAAATTGCGGGAATTGGTCGAGGGTGGCTACGTCGAAGGCTGGAATGATCCGCGAATGCCCACAATTTCGGCATTCAGACGCAAAGGCTACACGCCAGAATCGATTCGGAATTTCTGTCATAAAATCGGCGTCACGAAGTTCAACAGCCTGACCGACCTGGCCTTACTCGAACAGAGCATTCGCGAGCATTTGAACCGGATTGCGCCGCGCGTGATGGCGGTTCTGAATCCGCTGAAAGTTGTCATCGAAAACTATCCCCGGGGGGGGAGTGAAAATCGGATCGCGATCAACAATCCGGAAGACGAATCGGCGGGAACTCGCCTGGTCCCTTTCGGACGGGAAATCTACATTGAACGCGATGACTTCATGGTAGACCCGCCGAAGAAATTCTTTCGCCTGGGGCCCGGTCGCGAAGTCCGCTTGCGTTATGGCTATTTCCTGAAATGTCACGATTTCGTCAAAGATCGTTCCGGCGAGGTTGTGGAATTACGCTGCACGTACGATCCGGAAACCGCCGGCGGCAAGGCTCCCGACGGACGGCAGGTAAAGGGAACGATTCATTGGGTTTCAGCCGCCGAGGCGATCGATGCGGAAGTTCGCCTGTACGATGTCCTGTTTTCGAATGAAGATGCTGCCGATGTACCCGACGGCGTCGACTGGAAAGAGACGATCAACCCGAATTCATTGACGACGTTGACTGGATGTAAATTGGAACCATCGCTGGTATCCGCCGTACCGGGGGATCAATTCCAGTTCGAACGCAACGGCTATTTCTGCATTGATTCGCATGACTCGGTGCCAGGACAGCTGGTTTTCAATCGAACGGTGACACTTAAAGATGCCTGGGCCAAAGTTTCCACAAAAAATTGATGTCCAGTCAGGCGTTTTCTGCGTTTCGTTTTCCGGTGACCGCTGGGGGCAATTTATTTGACATTGGCTGGCATTCCGCTACTGTCGAAAATGCAGCCTGCAACGCTGTTGAACTGGAAATATCATCGGCCACGACAACCTGCCGGTGGGCCCGTCTTTGGTTTCAGGCTGAAAGCCCATCGTTAACCACTACAGGCCGGAAGAAAGTTTGACCTTAAGACCGGACTTTTCTTGTGTATGGTGGCAGCGGGAAGAACTGCCGAAAACAGGCGGTTATACCGATCTTCCTGTTAAGCCGATGAAACCGGTGGAAGGCAGGTTTTTTTCACGACTGTCCGAACAATGGGATTCGCGAAAGCGGGGACCTCGGGGGAAAAATTTACTGTCACAAAGCAGAAAATTTCTGAAAATCGCAGGATAATAGGAAACAAAAGTGCTATTTGTTTCTATATCATATCGCGGCTCAGGAACGGCGAACGCTTTGCCGAATATTAAGGCTGATTGGAACGTTCAATCTGCGTTGCTTGTAGTTTTCAAACCCGCCGGATTCGGAACAGTTTTTTAAAAACAGGAAAAGGAAATGATCCAGAAAGTTCGAGATGTTTTTTCCGGTCGAAACGGAATCCCGCTAGGCAACATGAATGGAAAGCACCAGTACGGTGCCTATCAAACAGCAAACGCCCGCATTCGTTGGGGCAGTGTCACCAAGTGTCTGCCATGGCGTGCCGAAACGCTAGGCGAGATTCGACACCGGATTCAACCGATGTTACTTCCCCCCATTCCGCACGATGTCATGATTGCCGAAGTTCAATCCTGCGGTCGACATGACTCAATCGAATTAGATAGTGGTCGCAAATCGGCCTTCAGCGTCGGCGACATAGTGGGTGTTGCATTTGGCAACCGATACGCGACGGCGCAGTTTTTTGGCGAAGTTCCCGGCATTTGCGACGAGTATCATATGCTCAGCCAAGGTGGCGTTTGTGGTCGCGTCGTTTCGGCTCCTGCCGGCTTCGGCACGCCGACAGTTCTCAAACCGCTCGGCTATCTCTGCAACGATCGAGGCTTGACAATCAATCTGCGCGAACAGGCCATGAAAGTCGCGCCATTGAATGTGAACGTACCGCCAATCATCCTGGTTGTCGGTGCATCGATGGATGCCGGCAAAACGACCGCAGCCTCAGCAGTCGTGCGTGGATTGACGCGCAGCGGTTTGCGGGTGAACGCCGGAAAACTGACGGGGACAGCCTGCATGAAAGATCTGGACATGATGTTTGACGCCGGTGCAAACAGAACGCTGGACTTCAACAGCGTTGGTTTTGCTTCGACTGCAAAAATTTCCTCGGACGACCTGCAGGAGATTACCGATGTGCTGATTTCCAACCTGTCCAGTGATGCGCCCGATTTTCTCGTTCTTGAAATCGCGGACGGCATTGTTCAACGGGAAACGATGATACTCTTGTCACTGATGAAGGCCAAAAACCAGTACCAGCACGTGGTTCTGGCAGTTCATGATGTGCTGGCCGCACCGACCTGCATCAACATGCTGGAGGAGAAATGGGGAATTGTGCCGACCGTCGTGTCTGGTATTGCCACTCAAAGCCCGTTAAGCACATCCGAAATGGAAATGTTGACGAGTTGCTATTGTCTATCGCAACAGCAGCTGTCCAGTCCCGAAATCCGTCAGCTTTTTGTACCCGTCAATGCCGTTAGTGAAATCAAATTCGGCAACGGCGAGGTAGCCATGGTGGGATGAGCGAGAAACCCCGACGCGTTCGGGCGGAATGCCAGTATGACCAAATCGTCGCTGATTTCCGCCCACTTGCCCGACGAACGCTGATTGCAATTGCCGTTTCAAGATTTGTGCTGGCGCTGATTCCGTTACAGCTGAAATATCTGCTCGATCCAGTGCTCGATTTTAGACCGGTGGCAATTCTTGGTGTTACGGTTCAGCCGACGGTCATCCTGTGCCTGTTGGTTGCGTCCGGATTAATGATTGCCATTATTCGAGGTGTTGCTGATTACGTCTGTGTTTCCACGGCCGGTCGACACGGGCATTCGTTGGTCGCGAAACTTCGAGTGGCGATGTATGAACATATTTTGAGGATTCCGTCGTCCTTCGCTCGCCGCCGCGGGACAGGGAAAATTCTGCTCCGTTTCATCGGCGATTCCGATTCCCTGCGTAGCTGGTATTCCCGCCGTCGACCAGCGGTGATTGTCGATCGCTGGTTGCTGGGGTTGTTGATCGTAGTGATGTTCGTTGTCGATTGGCGATTGGCATTGGTGGTTCTGATTCCATTGCCGTTGATTGTTTTTGCCTCTCGTCGGATCGCTCCTAAACTGGCCGACGAAACACTGCATGCGAGGTTTCAGCAGGCTAAACTTTCCGGTGAGATCGGTTATCGATTTGATTCGATCCATCAGGCCAAATGGCTGGACCGTTTTCATGGCACTCGGCAGCCGATTCGCGAACGGGCCGAATCCGTTGCAGCGTTGAACGCCCACCGCGATTTGCATGCTGCAGTTTTACAGGGATTGGGTCAGTTCCTTGCATTTTCCAGCGTGCCGCTGTTGCTTTTGGCTTGCGTTTTGTTGGCCTGGCAGGACCTGATCACGCTCGGCCAGAGCTTTGCTTTCCTGTGGTTGACAGCCCACATGGCGGTGGCCATTCATCGCCTGAATGCTGCCGTTGTCAGTCGCGAAAAAGCGATGGTGTCGAAACAGCGGATCCTGAAATTGCTGGAAAGAACCGCTGAAAACGGACGCTCGTCGCGCAACGTGCCGTTGGTACCCGGCCAACACTCGCTGGTATTGGAGCGAGTCGAATTTGACAGCACCCACGAAATTCCGGAGCCTGTTTCACTGCAATTTGCCGGCGCGGGTCTTTATCGAGTCAACGACCGATTAGTGCCTGCAATCATTGGTGCCGTTGCCAGTTTCGAAAAAATCAATGCGGGACGAATCCTGATAAACAATCAAGACCTCGCAGATTTAAAGAACGATTCAGTCCGCCGGCAAATTGGCTGGATCATGGACCATCCAATGATCGTGCCAGGCACCATTCGCGAGAATTTGATGCTGGCCGATCCAAGCCTTGAACCGCAGCAACTGGAGGCATTTTGCTTCTCGATCAATCCCGATTGCGATGTTAACTGGCTGGCGAAAGAATCACGGGTACATGGGCAGAATCTTACCAACCGGGAAGTCTTTACGATTGCCATTATTCGAGCCTTGATCAATCAGCCGGATTTGGTTTTTGTTGATCTGAAGCGTTTCGATCGGCGGTTTGTTGGCGATTTGCAGCAATGCCTTGAAAGAATTCGTAGCCAATCAATTGTTTTAATTGCGGATTCGGTGTTTGACGCACTCACAGGTTCGCCAGCCGAAGTATTGAACGAACCGCTGCAGCCCTCGTTTAATTAATTGGACGAACTAGCCAACCCGAGCTGGTTGTGGACGTCCGAGTCCAAGCGAGGGCCGATTTTTGCGACGACGCATGAGGCGCAGTAGTTTCCCCAACGGGCGGCCTGCCGCGACGACATGCCGTGGGTCAAGCCATACAGTGTGCCACCGGCAAAGGCGTCTCCGGCACCGACGGTATCGATTGCCTGTATCGAAAATCCAGGTACGTGATTGACGCTCCCGTTTTCAAGAACATAACATCCGTTGGCACTGTCAGTGGCAAATGCCAATTTGACTCGGGCAGCCAGTTTCGAATGGCATTCGTTCAAATTGTCGGATTTGAAAAAACAGCAGAGTTCGTCCGAGTTGCAGAAGATAATGTCACAGTATTCATCGACAATCGAATTGAAATCGTCAAGGAACCGGTCGATCAGAAATGCATCGGAAAAAGTGAACGACGTCACGACACCTCGTTTTCTCGATTGCTCGAACGTCTCGATGCAAACCGCCTGCGGCTCGGCCGCATCCCATAGATAACCTTCGATGTAACTGATTTGTGAATCCGACAACAATTCGAAATCTACGTTTGATTTGTTCAAACTGGTCGAGATTCCCAGATGGGTACACATCGTCCGTTCCGCGTCCGGCGTTGTCAAAATGACGGACGTGCCGGTGGGCAAGCCGGTTTCAGGTGCCAATGCCACTGGAAAATCAATGCCAACTTTCACCATGTCAGCCTTGTAGAATTCGCCATGCGGATCGTGGGCGACCTGGCCGATATAGACGCCGCTACCGCCGCTACGGGCAATCGTCGCCATGGTATTGGCAGCCGAACCTCCGGACGCCAATTGCAACGAACGATGTTCGAGCTGGTTCAGAACCGATGCCTGGCGCCGCGAATCCATCAAGTTCATCGAACCTTTGGGCAGCTCGAATCTGGCAACAAACTGGTCGTCGACTTGGGCCAGCACATCGACTAGCGCGTTACCGACACCAAACACGTCGTATTTTTTCCCGTGATTCACGATATCGATCCGGCTGGTTATTGTCTATACGAATGAAGTTTGGGATTATTGCGAAATTACATCAGATCACAAGCACGCTACCGAGCGAACCAGCATGGCCAGTATCAGGACATTTGTTGCCGTTGATGTATCCGCTGCCATTCAGGCGGCGGCTGTCAAAATGATTGCGCGGCTGAATGCCGAAACCGCCGATTATGTCTGGGTCGAACGGGATCATCTGCACATCACGATGAATTTTCTGGGTGACGTGTCGGAGACGGAAATTCCGACAGTCTGCCGGGTCATCACCAGTGCCGTACTCGAATTCGGATCGTTTGAGCTGTCGGTTCATGGGCTTGGATGCTTTCCAAACTCAGCGAAACCCCGAGTCATCTGGCTGGGAGTCGATCGAGGCACATCGGAATTGCTGGCACTGCACGAGAGAATTGCAGTTGGATTGGAATCGCTCCGTTTTCCACGCGAACCAAAAGACTATCGGCCGCATCTGACTTTGGGCCGATTAAAACGCGGCGGTCAAATGCGAGCGTCGATCTCACTGGCGATTGCAAAACACGCCAGCATCGAAGCCGGCCGAATGCCAGTCAAAGAAATCGTGATCTATTCCAGTTTCATCGACAGAATCGGTCCCACCTATACCGCCATGTCGCGAATTGGATTGGTATGAATCCGCTGATTTGACCGGTAAAGGGTCAAGCAATCGCCAGACATCATTAAGCGATTATCGGGAAATAAAGTTTTTCCGTTGCCTGCTGCGGACCATACGTGTCGATGTCGAGTTGTACAATTCATCAGGCACTTGAAAAGCCGATACCGGAGCCTTAATCTTACGGTTTCCGATTCCAGAAAACTTTGACCAGGCAGGATCAAAAATGACCAAGAAAACAAAATCGACCGCAAAAGACACTGGCAAGAGTTCGCTGACCCCGGTGGAAGAAATGTTGAACGAACACGAGCATCTGAAAAACGCCGTGCAACAGATTGAAAAGCAGTTTGGCGACGGATCGATCATGACTCTGGCGGGTGCTGCCAATTCAAAGATTCGCGGCGTGTCGACTGGCAGTTTGTCGTTGGACATGGCGCTGGGTGGGCAGGGTATGCCCTGCGGCCGCATTATCGAAATCTTCGGCCCGGAATCGAGTGGTAAAACAACGCTGGCCCTGCACGTGATTGCTCAATCCCAGAAAAACGGCGGTATTGCCGCTTTCATCGATGCGGAACATGCATTTGATCCGTCGTGGGCCAAGAAGTTGGGCGTCCAACTGGATACGCTGCTGGTCAGCCAACCGGGGAGCGGCGAAGAAGCGATGCAGATCGTGGAAATGTTGTTGAAGTCGAATTCCGTTGACGTGATTGTCATCGACAGCGTCGCTGCTTTGGTGCCCAGAAAAGAACTGGAAGGCGAAATTGGTGATTCGCATGTCGGCTTGCAGGCCCGCTTGATGAGTCAATCCATGCGGAAGTTGACAGGTGCGATATCCAGAAGCAAGACAACCACGATCTTCATCAACCAGATTCGGGAAAAAATTGGTGTGATGTTTGGCAGCCCGGAAACAACTCCTGGCGGACGCGCGTTGAAATTCTACAGCTCGGTGCGCGTTGATGTGCGCAAAATTGGTACGCTCAAGGATGGTGAAACGGTGGTTGGCCAACGTGTGAAAGCAAAAATCGTGAAAAACAAAGTCGCTCCGCCGTTCCGCGTGGCCGAATTCGACATGATGCATACCAACGGCATCAGTCTGGAAGGAGACGTCCTGGACTTGGGCGTGGCCCACAAAATAGTCGTCCGTAGTGGTGCCTGGTTCAAGTATGGCAACACGCATATCGGGCAGGGTAAAGAAAAAGCCCGCAACTTCCTTCAGGAAAATCCAGACGTCTGCCAGGAAATCAGCAACAAAATCATGGCCATCGGAGGCTATGTGGAAAACATCGGTGAACGATTGGACGAAGCCTACGACGAAGTCGATGAAGAAGCGGCTACGGTTTCGTAAGTCGATTGGCAAATGAAAAGGGACTGTCTGAGGAATTGCTAATTTGTCCGAAGTAGTCCGATTTCGTCCAGCGACGAACTGGCAATTCGATTTGCATGAAAAAAGTCGCCTGCCGTTCGCTCGCCACAAACGGACCTCGTGACGGTTTAAAGAATACAGAAAATGAAGACCGACGAACTTCGCGAAAAATATCTGGAATTTTTTACGTCGCAGGGCCATCGGCTGTGTCGCAGTGATGTACTGGTGCCGACATGGGACAAGTCCGTGCTGTTCACACCGGCCGGAATGAATCCGTTCAAAGACCATTTTCTCGGCAACGTCGAATTGGAATTCACGCGCGCGACGAGTTGTCAAAAATGTCTTCGCACCGGCGATATCGAAAACGTTGGCCGGACTGCGTACCATCACACATTCTTTGAGATGCTCGGAAATTTCAGCTTTGGCGACTATTTCAAACGGGATGCCATCCATTGGGCCTGGCAATTCCTGACCGAAAAACGTTGGCTGGGTATCGATCCCGAAAAATTGACGGTGACAGTTTATCTGGATGATGACGAGGCCGCCAGAATCTGGCAGAACGATATCGGCTTGCCGAGCGAGCGAATTCAGCGGCTTGATGAATATGAAAACTTCTGGCCAGCGGGTGCCCCTTCGGATGGGCCGGACGGAGTTTGCGGACCATGCAGCGAAATTTACTTTCACCCCGGTGGCATCGGCAAGGGAAAAGAAGTCGAGATCTGGAATCTGGTCTTCACCCAATTCAATCGCAGCGGTGATCCACCGAACAACCTGCAACCGCTGCCTAACCGGAATATCGATACTGGCATGGGGCTGGAGCGGGCAGCATCCGTATTGCAGGGCGTCGACACCAATTTTCATATCGATACGCTACGCCCGATCGTCGATGCGGCTGCGGAAATTTCGGGCATGCGATACGATCCGGCTTCGAACAATGGCCGATTCCTGCGCCGGATCACCGATCATATCCGCGCTTGTACGTTCGCCATTCACGAAAATGTCTACCCCGGTCCTTCAAAGGCCGAATATGTTGTTCGCCGGTTGCTCAGACGATGTACTTTAGAGGGTCGTCAATTGGGGCGTACGGAGCCGTTTCTTTATCGCCTGGTTCCGGCAGTAATTTCGGCGATGGCACGTCCCTACCCGGAACTCGCCAATTCGGCCGAGCGGATTCAACAGGTGATTCGCAATGAGGAAGAGAAGTTCCTCAATACGCTCGACGATGGTCTGAATCGAATCGAACGTATTTTCGAATCGATGAAATTGGCGAATCGCGTCACCGTTGACGGTGCCGAAGCTGCCGATTTGTACCAAACCTTCGGCATTCCGCCGGAGCTGGTCGAGTCCATTGCAAGTGACCGGAACTGCCAATTTGATTGGGCCGGATTCAAATCGGCGATGGAGGAGCATGGCGAAAAGAGTGGGAAAATCGCTGATACGGTTATGGGCAACTTTGGACCAATCGATCAAATCAAGAGAGAAACAAAATCGACCAGATTCCTGGGCTACGAATCCTGTGATGCAGATTGCAAGGTCGTTGGTTTGGTTGACGATGGTGCAGTGGTCAAGTCGTTTTCCTGTAATGATGCATCTGAGTTGTCGATCGTGTTGGACCAGACGCCGTTCTATGCCGAATCGGGCGGTCAAGTTGCCGATTCAGGCACGATCTGCGGATCGGCTGGTGAATTTGCGGTATCCGACGTGCAAAAGAACGGCGATATTTTTGTGCATCATGGCCAAATGGTAGCAGGAACTATTTCACTTGGCGAAATTGTTACGGCGACTGTTGATGCGGAACGACGGGACGCGATTCGGCGAGCCCATACGGCCACTCACATCTTGCACTATTGCCTGCAACTGACGTTGGGGTCGCATGCCCAACAGCGGGGCTCCAAAGTTGCGGACGATTGGCTCCGGTTCGACTTCTCCAATTTGCAGGGTGTCAGCGAAGAAAATCTTGCCGCAATCGAACAGAATTCCAAGCTGCGGATCGCTGAGGCTCAAGACGTATCGGCGACGGTCGTGTCCCTGTCCGAAGCAAAAACGGCTGGCGCGATGATGTTGTTCGGCGAAAAGTATCCCGATCCCGTGCGGATGATTTCAATCGGCAAATTCAGCAAAGAGCTTTGCGGCGGCACACATTTAGCCAATTCGTCGGATATCGGAGACTTCGAAATCATCGCTGAAGAGAGTGTCTCGTCCGGTACACGTCGCATTGAAGCGCTAACTGGAAAAAAAGCGCAACGGAATCAGAACAACGTCATCGAAGCGGCTTCCAGACTGTGCCAGTTGTTCGGCGTGGGCGAAAGTCAACTTTATCGGTCTTTTGATCAACAGTTTCAAAAAAACAAAGAACTGAAAAAGCAGCTGGCGGCGGGTCAAAAGGGCTCAACCGACACTGCTTCAGTTGTCGGCGGTAGTGAACTCGATTATTTCAGTAAGAGAAAGGTTATCCGTTCAATCGCCCGTGCTTTGAATGTAGGAACGGAAAATGTTGTCGATCGGGTTCGGGCAATGGTCGACGAGTCGAACCGGCTGGAGCAACAATTAACCGAACTTGATTCCGTTGAACTGATCGACGCGGCAAGTTTACTGGGATTGGCTGAATCGTTGAATGGAATCGATGTCATCGTGTGTGAATTGCCCAGATCGAACTCCCATTTGATGCGACAGCTGATCGATCAGGTTCGCAAAAAACGTGATCCGGTGGCAATTTTCCTGGCCACAACACTGCCTGACGAAAAAGTCCTGCTGGTCGCCGGTGTCAGTCGCGATCTAATCGACCGTGGAATCAAGGCCGGCGACTGGGTTAAAGAGATCGCTCCGATTGTCGGCGGCGGCGGCGGCGGCAAGCCGGAGCTGGCTCAGGCGGGTGGCAACCAACCGCAAAATATTTCCAAAGCATTACAGGCGGCCAGGAATTTTTTTGCCGCCACGGTAACTTGATGACTCTCGATGGTGTCCCTGATCAGACCCATTCAACGGTCAGCCGGTTTTCAATTTCCCGGACGCCCTCAATGTTGCGGAGGGCTTCCTGGGCCATCTGTTTCTCGAAATATGACGTGACTCGGCCACGCAAGGTCACCCTGCCGTCGTTAGTATTGAAGTGCAGGTGGTTTCTGGTCAGATGGGGATGGTGGGCAATCGCGAACTCAACCCGTTCGGCGATACTGTTCAATGTAGCAACGGTCATTTTGAAGACGAATCCAGATCGGTACCGCGTTTCCAATCCGACAGTACGCGGCATAGGTCCATGAATGCCGGGCATCAATGCCAAGGCAGGCAATATTTTCACGCTGTTAAGTAAATTCGGCTGTTTCACGGGCAGCCATTACGGAAAGTTAGCTCACAAATATTGGTAGTGAAAACTTTGCCGGATTAATCCGAATTTTCCGTTTGAATTCAAGAACGCGTGACATGGCGATTGCCGCACCGTGTAGCCCACCACTAAAGCTCTCAAGTTCACAAGTCTTTGATATTTAGGTTTCCCTCGTCGATCGGCTCAAAGGGACAGCCGGAATCGATCAGGCGATCGCGGGCGACGGTGGAGAGTATTGCAGAAAAGAAATTGACGTATGTTGCGGACCCGTCGTGCCTGAAAGAAACTACCATTCCTCAAGAAGGCCGAACCAGACGCGACAACCGACGACGGAGCGGTAGGATTGACATTGATGGCCCGTTCGCAAAAAAGGTTCAATTTTGGAGCGGTCATTTCAACCTGATGGATTAGTGTGAATCAGCGAAGATCAGCGCTTTTGTTTTTCCGGCGCACTTTTTCGAAATTATTCCCGGCATGCTTCATTCGACGGGCTTTGAGACAAACAGATCCATGCCCAATCGTTGAGACAGGAATTTGGCGACGAGCTGCCCTTTGACGCTGTTGCCTGCTTTGTCGAGCGGCGGTGCGAAAGTTCCCAGGCCCCCTTTGCCTGGCGACACAGCGACAATGCCTCCGCCAATTCCACTCTTCCCAGGCAGTCCGATTTCGTACAACCAATCGCCGGACGTTTCATACAAGCCAGCCGTGGCCATGATTACGAAAATTGGTTTCCGAAGCGCTGGCGTAAACTTCGTTGTTCATTGGCAACAGGCGTCCAGCAAACCGCGAGAGTCCTTCGAAAATGAATTGCCACTTCTCGGCCAGAGAGTTGCCGGGCACAAGGCTGGTTGTCGCAATGGCACCCGAGTTCACCATTGGGTTGGTCTTGCCGTCGTCTCCCCGTTCAATGGCAGCCAAAGAATTAAATGCCAAACCGGTGGCGTTGACACCAATTTTTTCGCGCAGTTCGATCGGCCCCAACGCTTCGCAAACCAAAGCAAACACGAACGGTTTGGAAACGCTCATGATCGCGAACTCGTATTCGGCGTCGCCAATGGAATAGACACTGCCGCTGTTTCCAACCACGCAGATCCCGAAAAGATTGCTCGGTACGCATGCCAGCGCCGGATAGACTTGCGAGTTTTGGCCTTCGGTACTGTCACCGAATTGGGTGTAAGCCTGCTCAATCAAATCCCGGACCCATTCCGGAGGGGGAAGCTGGCCAGTAGAGACAAATGGCATTCGATCGTTTCTGTCAGTAATGGGTTACTCCTCATCGCAAAGCCACAAAGCTGAATTGATTAACGCTGGCTGACCCGTCGCACGGGGCCAGCCACGAAGCCAGGATTTTGATTGAGTGCGTTGATGGTTGCCTGGTTACTGTCCCGACCGGACACAACCACCCATTGGGGCCAGCGATTAAAGCCCCATTCGGGATACAGCGTGACTTCCCAGAGCGAGGTCAATCCCGTTTGGACGGCCTGCATTTTGAGTTGCAGTTCGGCAATTTGCCTCTGCACGAGTGCATCTTCGGCACGAGCCGCCCCCAACGACTTCAACAGAAAGGCCAAATCTTCGCGACTGCCCGAACTGTCTTCCTGTTGCGCGGCCTGCCAATTGTTCCAATAGCCTTGCCATAACCTCCTCTCGTTTTCGGGGAGCAAGAAAAACGGGGCCGCAACAAGGTCGCCATTCTCCAATTCGATGAGTACGCCTTCCACACGCACCGTGCGCGTACGTCCCCGTTGGCGGGTGATCCAGGTTTCGAGACCACTGCGGTTCACTGTAGGCAGCGTCTCGAAGTGGGCCACCACTTTAGGCAGAATTTGCTGATAGAATTGCGGTAAGTTGTCGAGATTGCGATCGTTGACGTAAAAATTTCCGCGTCGGCGATGCAGCGTTAAATCGCGCTGGGCAAAATCAATAATGCGTCCGACGATTTTCGTGTTTCCCGCCCGCCACGCGCCCCGAATTTATGGTAGACGTCGGCTGGTATCGGAACGTCGGGTCGGCGTCGCAACCCAATTTCGGGATTCGGAATCTGTTGGTCAAGCCCGCGGCGGAAAATATAATGCCGGAGCAGAATCTGAAGCCGTACGAAGACCCCGCCCTTGGCGTTCGCGCGCAGATCTGCGTGACTAATTACAACGGTGATGGCTTAAAGGATTTAATTGTGGGGGCCTATTCGGATTTCAACTGGACCAGGCCCCTGTCGAAGGAAAAGCAGTCGGAATTCGAGGAATTGAAGCAGCAACAGGTTGAAATCGTGAAGTTGTTACTCGAGGGCCAGGTACTTGTTAGCCGCAAGGGTAGCAATTCGCGACGCACAATGGTGGACGTAGCAGAATATCAGAAACTCCACGAGAAATTGACGCAACTGGATGAACGGAAGAAAGAATTATTTGTGGAAAGCCGTCGGGCGAGTTATGTCTGGCTGTATCTGAGAAAGAGTGGCGCTGAGGGCAAAACGGTTGTCGGCGGTGACGCCAAATAACTGCGGCAGCAGCCAGCCGATGACCCTTCGCCCGAAGCCGTTGCGGCATGCTGGTGTGGAACTAATTTCTACTGCCGAGTCTGGCAACACCGTCGGGATCGGGTCAGACAATGTTGCGGATTTCGTCCGACTTGAAGCCGACCAGGCGCGGACGTTGAACACCGGGCAGAACCAACACGTCGTACAATTCCCGCACCCGTTTCGGGAACCAATGTCGGTCACTTTCCGCCAAGCAAACTTGACCGCATCTTGCATTTTGGCAATCGTCATCGCTTAAAATCTCCGGGATCGTACGAAATCTCCTCGCCACGTTTTGCCGGGTCGACGTTGCGTCGGTTCGAACTGATATCCGCGATCAGCGAGCATTATGGCATTATTCGCGATAACCGGGAACGCTCCTTGCGAGCCCGATTGCCCCTGGATATATTCCCCTTTCAAGTCATATTCAACTTAAACGCCCCGACTATTAGTTATCCCACTCCAGTTTGACGCCGCTTGCAAAGGGCCACGCTGTGAACTTGCAATACTTGGGCGACGCCCTCGATCACTGGAAAGGTGCGATCCTCGACTTTCTGCAAACACGCAATCAAGTCTCAAACTTGGGCGTGGACGCGATGGCAACCGATTGCGACGACTGGAACACCGATGATCATGACCTATTCGCATCTTTGCTGCATGTTGAAACGTCACAAATTCTTCGGCACTCACAATCGCTTGTCGCAAATCGCTCTGGATACTTTAATGAAATCACCCATCAAGGCGACTTGTTCCTCGATCCCGATACGGTATCGCAACTAGCCGCGTGCGGTTTCGATGGCAGTACTTGATGCCGCAAGAAGTCAGCACCTTGCTCAACGCACAAGAATCACGGATTGTTTCCGTCTACCAACACATTCGCGCTCGCCACACACGCGACCGAGTGCAAGAAGTGCTCGATGTTGTTCGGGCTGTTCGGGCTGACTTCGCATGCTGCTCCTACGAATCTCCAACTGTCGCAATGTTGTTCCTTTCAAAAAACGAAGATAGAATTCAGTCCATCAATCGTTCATTTACCGATTGGCTCGGTCGCCATGCGGCCGGACGAATTGGACTGTGGAGACGCCCAAACGCGGAATAACCATGGCGTGACGCGAGGCGGCGATTCACGCGGAATCTCAAGTCAACGTCGACCGTCGCCGCCCGGTTACGCCAGTTGTTCTGCGACTACCCCGATTGTTAACGACGTGACACAGATTCCCGAATACATCGAGCGTCGCATACGTCGACCGATTCCGCCGGATTCACGCGTAGTCGAAGGTTCAACGCCCGTGGTTTCATTTGGCAACGCGCATTGCGCGGCAGTTGCGACTCTCGGACTCAATCCGAGCCGCGTTGAATTTCTCGACCGCGACGGAAATGAACTTGTCGATCCTTTTCGACGTCTCGCTACTCATGCATCATTGGGTACGTCCAACCTTGCCAACGCACCGGAACCGGTAGTCGCACAGGTATTAAATGACTGCAATTCATATTTTTCCGGCAATCCGTACCGCCAATGGTTCGATCAACTCGAATTGATACTCACTCAGTGCGGCGCGTCGTACTACGATGGCTCCGCCTGCCATCTGGACCTTGTTCAATGGGCTACCGATCCAACCTGGGGCAATCTTCGTCCTGCCTCACTGCGGAAGGAGTTGCTCAACGCCGATTCTTTATTCTTGCGTGAGCAGCTTTCCAACGAAAACATCGAATTACTATTTGCCAATGGGATGGGCGTCGTCCGTCAACTTCGAGCAGCGGCCAATACAAGTCTTGATGAAATTGAGCCGATCGTTGGATTTGGGCATCGAGGTACTCGCTTATTCATTGGCACGATACTGGATCGGGTTCGCGTCATTGGGTGGAGCACGAATCTCCAATCCTCATTTGGCGTTAGTTCCGGATTGCGAACCGAAGTCGCGAATCGCGTGGCAGAGTTGGCAGGAAGATGATGCGTCGCAGAAATCGGGTAAGGACGGTCATTGCGCTCCTCCAACAAAAGTGCAAAACTTTCTCTGTGCCTGCGTTGCCAGCTTTCTTCGCAAAAAGGGGGAAGTTGATCGGGTAGATGATGCGGATTTGGTCCGGCTCGATTAACACGCGGTCGATCAGCGTCCGCAAGATCTCGCGACGAGTGGACCAGCCGGCGGACTCCAGGTTCGACGCAATTGATTCCGAAAAGCTGTCCAGGGGCAGGCCAACGATTCGCGCAAGGAGGACTCAGAGCAGCTCCGAGCGATCGTAGAGCTGCTCCGAGTGTTGGTA
>JBGSXT010000217.1:0-2505 GCA_041751295.1 Mariniblastus sp. | reverse complement strand
AACATCGGAACTGTTACGAGTTGTGAATCAGCTCAATACCGATCCGTCCGTCAGTGGTATCCTTGTCCAATTGCCGTTGCCTGGCCGGATCGAAAGTCGGGCGGTGTTGGACGCCATCGAATGCAACAAAGATGTCGATGCCTTTCATCCGCAAAACGCCGGCCTGATTTCGCAGGGGCGACCCCGTTTTTTGCCCTGCACGCCGCACGGAATATTGCAATTGTTGAAGCGTTACGGCATTCACGTCAGCGGTCGACATGTCGTGATTGTCGGGCGTAGCGATATCGTCGGAAAACCGTTGGCGATGATGTTGTCGGGTAAAGACTTGGGGCTTGGGTCTGAAATGGCAAACGCGACCGTGACGCTCTGTCACAGCCAGACCCGCGACCTGACTTCAATCGCGAAATCTGCTGACATTTTGATCGCTGCGATTGGCCGTCCGAAATTCATCACGGCCGAAATGGTCAAATCGGACGCCGTTGTCGTTGATGTGGGCATCAATCGCGTAAAAAATGGACTGGTGGGCGATGTCGATTTCGAGTCCGTCTGCCAGATTGCATCGCATGTAACGCCAGTTCCGGGTGGAGTGGGTCCGTTAACAGTAACCATGTTGCTGGAAAATACGCTCGCCGCCGCCCGGAATCAACTCGCCCGGCGGATGCCATGTTGAACCGGTGTTCCAGTCGATCGCTGCTCATCGTGTGGCTGTTGATGTCGGCGCTGATGGTGACAGGCTGCCGGGGCTGTCGCAACGAAGATCAAGCCAGTGACATGGCGGCTGAGGAAAAAAAGGAGGAGGATGAGGAGAGATCGCTGCCGGGGGAGAAAAAAAAACCGATTGAAAAGCCGCCGTTTGAAACGGAGTCAGCGGTCATCTATCCCGGACAATACTCGGACGTCATCCGGAAAAATCGTGCCAAGCCGGGACATTGGGTAACAGCCGATTTTCGCGTGATGGCCAATCAGGCGGATAGCGGGGGAAATTTGACGGCCACGGCCTACAGCACGACTGCACCGGTACCTGTCGAATCGACGAATTACTTTGCGGTATCATCGCGACCGTTCTCGATTCCCAAAGGCGAACTTCGGAATCTGGAAACTAGTGTCTACATTCCGCGTCGCGAACGCCAGCCATCGGTAAACATCAACTTTGAGTTCAATCGGGATTCGGGTGGCTCGTTCAGCGAAATCCACGGAACCCCGACATTGAAAGCTGGCCAGTACCACATGGTGGTGTTGACCAATCGACCGGATGCCTACAGTTACCTGAATGTAATCGATAGCGTGGTCCTGCCCAGTTCCAGCGAAACGGGCAGCAGTCTGCCACCGTTCTACACCGTGGTGCGAACCCGTCCGTCCCAGGAGCCGATCGCGCTCCCACGACAATCGCTGTGTTGGACCACGATTGCCTATCTGATCTGGGATGATTTGAGTGTCGATCAATTGGATGCCGACCAGCAACAGGCGCTGATCGACTGGATTCATTTTGGCGGGCAGTTGATTTTGAGCGGACCGGATTGCCTCGATCGACTGGGCAACAGTTTTTTGGCCGACTATCTGCCGGCTAAATTCAAAGGGGCAAAGAATCTGACGGCAGCTGATTTCGAGTTAATCAACCAGCATTGGGCCGTACCGATTGCCAACCAGCCAACGCGTCGGCGGACGATCAGCGTGACTGAAAAAACACCGATTTTGGGCGTCACTTTTGAACCCCATCCCGATGCTCAATTCATTTCGAATACAGGCCAGATCGCGATCGAAAGGAAGATTGGTCGAGGCCGAGTCGTCGTCACCGCTTTTTCCATGGACGACAGGCCAGTCGTCCGCTGGCCCGGCTTTCGCAGTTTCTTCAACGGTTGTCTGCTTCGACGGCCGGGCCGCCAGTTTGGCTTGTCGGGCAATGGAACGCTTACGTTTGCCTGGACGACCGACGACACGAGCATTTTTGATCCGCTGTTGGGTTCCACGCTGCGTTACCTGAGCCGCGATTTGGTAAACCATGACTCGGCGGAATGGACGGTCGAATTGGGTACTCCCCAAGACCCGCGAATCCCTGAGGAGGACATTACCGGCTTTTTACCGACTGAGGGTGTCGGTTTAAGAGGATCGCCTGGACTAATGGCCGCCAGTATCGACCGCCCGAGTTTCGCGACCGATCTGCCATCAAGAAACCTAGCTGATTCCTGGCACTACGGCGGCTACCAACACGACGAGCAGTCGGGAACGGCGAGCTGGAATGACCACAGCGGCGTTTCGGCAGCGGCGCGGACGACGCTGAAACAGGCGGCCGGCATAACGCCTCCTTCGTCAGGATTTGTGTTGCGCATGTTGGCTGTCTATTTGGTGGTTCTGGTTCCGGTCAACTGGCTGATTTTTCGATCGATCGGCAAAGTCGAATGGGCCTGGATCGCAGCCCCATTTATCGCCCTTGGAGGTGCGTTGATGGTTGCCCGGATGGCGTCGCTGGACATCGGATTTGTCCGCAGCGCCACCCAGGTTTCCTGC
>JBGSXT010000216.1:0-2062 GCA_041751295.1 Mariniblastus sp. | reverse complement strand
TTGCCCAAAAATGCCTTCCGAATCGGCAGGAAAAGCACCGCCGCCGGAAACGTTGGCCACCGAGTCATCCACCAGCGCAAACGGCGCCTGGTTTCCCGCGTTGAAATCACTGAGGCTGAAAACTCCAAAACGGGTGAACGGCACGATCGTTATGTTCTGCGTTGCCGGATTGAATCCGCTGATCAGATTGACAGCACCACCGTCAAAATCTTCGCTGGCAACTACCGTCTGACCCAACGAATTTGCGGCAGGAAGCAAAGTCAAACACAACACGGCGGGTACGAAATTAAAACAGTCTTTGAGTCTCATCGTTGTTCCTCATTTAATCCAGGTAGCGTGACAGTCACCATGTTCTGCTGGTGCACATCAGCGCTTGTATAGAAGCAATAGCGGAGGATCAAGCAGCATTAACGAATTATTAACCTGCCACCACGTGAATCTTATCGTTGGCGATTGCCAATCATTGAAACGGCAAACACGAACAAAAATCCGGATCGAATCACCGGTCGCGCATGAATCGGTTGGCCGTATGATTGCCGGTCAGTTCCCATTTCCCACTGGCAATTTTTTTGCGACTGCCCGGACCGGCGTCTCCACTTCCTTCAGCGACCGGTTTGAGGTTAGCCGTAAACTGCATCGTCGGCCGTGGCCCTTGGAGCCGATACCAATCGTCGACCAGTCGCAGATTCCTCCGGCGGGACGGCATGTAGATGCGATCCCCTTTCTGCAGAATGATTTCGTGAACCCCCGTCCAGCCGAACCAGCTGTAAGCCGCAGTATGAACAGGAATCCAATGCCAGATTCCATCGTGATCATGCAGCGCAATCTCGGCCCAGGCGTGATTGGGAATCCAGACCTGTCGGGCCGGAATTCCTGCAGCCCGACAGAGTGCGATAAAAGTACACGCCCGTTCTTCGCAATCCCCTTTCCGGTTCCTGATCGCCTCCTCGACGCTCGTATATTTGCCTGGAACGCCAGCAATGTTTTCCCAAACCCATTCGTCAAACTTGAAGGCTTTTTTCCACGGATGCATTTCCGATGAAGCGACCTGTCCGACAACTTCTTTGACGGAGGTCGCTGTCGCCTTGATTCCAGGACTGTTCTTCAGGAATTGTTTAGGCGCTTGTTCGAGTCTCGGTTGCAGTAACGGAAACTGCTCCTGTTCAAAACCCATGTACGATTTGAAGATTTTCAGGCGATAGTGCGCGGTTGCTGAGGCGGTGACGCCCGTCGACAACGAATCGGCAGACATTGCCAATTGAGCCGCGCCGTCAGTGATCGGTACCACTTCCGCACGGCAGTTTTCCGTTTCAAGTCGGAAATCGGTTATCTCCTGTTCCGGAAAACTGACTGGCGCGACGGTCGTCGCCGACAAACCTGAACTCTTTCCCGTGCCGGTGAATTTCATGCCGATGGAAAGCTCGAATTCACGTGGCTCAAGGTAACCCTTTTCGTTCGGAGGTTCACCCCAAATCCATTCGCCATCGCTGACGACGGGAGTGATCGAAAACGCCGGTGGACGAAAACCATGTTGAATCGAAAGAGATGACCGCTCGTCAATCAGAGCGTTTTCAAAACGGAGAGCCGTTGCTGCACTCGCAAGGGATGCGACCGTACCGGCAACACATTGCCGTCGATTGATTTGGTTCATTGCGATTCCCTGCAGCCACTGCCCCTGGTCCTGGAATAGCCAACAGTTGATTATCAGGAATTGGGACAAAAAAAGCAAATTGCAACTCATGGGCCCGATTCACTTCAAATCAGGCAGCTTCGATGCAGGCGCTCACTTCAAACTGCGCAGCAGCTCAAATGTGAATAGACCAGTCGAATGGCCATCGCTGAATTCAATATTGTAGGCGTAATTGCCAACGGGTTTCATGGACACAATTTCCATCGGCATCGTTTCGGCAGCTGACAGGATTCGCAACATCCCGGCAGGCGGATCGGGTTTGTTTTTGCTGTCCATACATTTAGCGCATTGGCAGGCGTCCCGCAGGACACGAAAGGGGATTCGCTGTTCGAAATCGTCCGACCAGCGAATTTCAAGTTCGCGCTGGCTGGT
>JBGSXT010000215.1:0-2552 GCA_041751295.1 Mariniblastus sp. | reverse complement strand
CGAATCCCGACGCCACCACGCAATGGCCGCAATTATTTGAAGTCGACTACGTTTACGTCTACGACCGAATGGGCGACCCCATCCTGGGCCTCGAAAATCAGAGTTTTGATCTCAACGGCGGGTCGCTGTCCCATTGGTCGTTGTTCGGTAATAGCGCCAACAACGTTCGCAGCGACAATCAGCCCGTTCTGGCCGGAGACGGATCCTTAAAGGTTTTCGGCCAGTTTTCGCCCATCCAGAATTTTTCCGGCGTCGAACAGGGTGCTTCGGTTTTGCCTGGTGACGAACTGGCCGTTTCCGTCAGTTCTTTTATCGATTCCACGGATTCGATTGCCGGCACGGGCAATCAGGCACTTTTGAAAATCGATTTTTACAATACGCTTTACGGTGCCTTCGGAACCACCGAGTACATCAGTTCGCAGCAGGTGTTGCTGGCCGACGGTTCAACGGCCAACAATCAATGGGTGGAAAATCAGTTGCTGGCCACCGTCCCGGCCGGTGCCGTTGAGGCGCGCGTGGCGGTTGTATTCCGGCAGGTCAGTAACGCACCAGGCTCAGTGCGGTTTGATGAGCTGGAATTCGAGAACCGGACTGCCACCGTTTCTGTGAACCCGTCAGATGTTCAAGTCATTCAGGGAGCCATAGCCAGTGGTTCATTGGCGGATACGATCGAAAGCGACGCTGAAGATTTCGAGTTCATCGCTGTGAATCCCGAAGTCGCGACGCAGGCACCGATCCGTTTGACTTTTTCAGCGACCTCACCATTTAGCGATCCGGCCGGAATCAATTTTCTAATTGAAGGTTCATCAAATACGATCGGATTGAATCAAACCATTGAAGCCTTCAACTTTGAAAGCGGTTCGTTCGAAATCATCGCCGACCAGATGTTGCCGTTGGATGATGCTGTGAATGTCAACAGCCTGCCGGGAGACGTCAGCCGATTCGTCCGTGACAGCGACCAGCAGATGATCATCAGAGTTTCCGCAAATCGGGTGTCCCCGGTGCTGAGTTTTCCGTGGAAGATCCACATGGATCAGGTCTCATGGACAGTCAACCGTTAGCTGCCCCAGCGTGAACATCTGGTTCATTCGACCTCAATGGCGTCCAGATAAAATTCGACCGGCTCGTTGCTGGTACCGACGGTAAAAACAAATCCCGTTCTGACTCGCCGCAGATCCGCGTTGGCGAGACTGATCTGAAATTTTTTCCAATGACGGGTCAGCTCAATGGATTCCTTCCTGACGACCGTATCTTCTGGTTCTTGCCCTTCGTCCTGGGATCCAAATCCAATCGTTATTTCCTCGCCACCGATGTTGCCCTTGCCCCAAACCGTCAGGTGTTTCGCACCTGAAAAATCCAGTCCGCCTGCCTGATCGCCGGACTCCTTCGACCGTGGTTGCCAAGCCACGCTGCCAGATTGCTTTCCACTTTTTATGCGACAGTGGATACAGGTCTGGCCAAAACGAGGCGCGACTTTGCAGTTTTCGTCGATTAGAAACAATGCGGTTTCCCCAACTCGACACCGTGCGAATTGTGCAAATTTCGAAGCGTATTCGTCGTAAATGACAACAGGCAATTCGACTTTGGTCCCGGGCCGAGCCAGTGGTTGAGCACGGACCAGAAATGGCACATTGGCGACAGCCGCCGCGTTTCGATTATCGCGAGCGATGGCGTACAGTCGATAGATTCCCGACTTTCCAGGCGCACGCACGCGAGCTGATTGGTTATCGAATTCAATCAGGCAATCGTCGATCGGCTGGGGAGCCGCCTGGCGTTCGCCTCCCGTAATATACGAATCCGATTCCGGCAACAATTTCCATTCGACCAGCAATGGCGCACCTTCCGGGTCATTGGCTGTCAGCTTGAATTCGATCCGATCACCGGACTCCACTTCGCTGCCAGGTTCAATGACCAGACTCTCAATGCGCGGACAGAGGTTTTCCGGTTTTTTCCCGGTCCATAATTCCGACATCACATCGACCGCGTTGGTCCTGCATCCATCGTCCAGAAACATTCCGAACCAAGTTGCCGTCGCTTCCTGTTTGGATCCCCACACGAAAGCGTAGCTCCCGAGGCAGTTGTTCACGTCTTTCGCGAGGCTTTGATATGTAGCCCGGTACTGCTCGGCTTTCTCATTGCTGGTCAACTCCAAGACCGCATTGAATTCATTGTTTTGGACTTCCCATGGGCCAGCAGGTCCAAACTCGCTGACAATATACGGTTTCGTACCGCCAGCCTGTTGATAGCGCTCCGGCAGCGTTGCCGCACCGCCATAGGAATTGATGCCAATGATATCGAGGCTGGGACACAATCGGTGGATGGCTCCGATGCGGTTGCCTCCCATCTCTGCAATCACGCTCATCACGGGATGGTTTGGATCTTCCCGCTTGACCAGCTTGCACAGCTGTTCAATATGCGACCAAACCGCCGGATTGTCTCCTGCCTGATAGCCTTCCATTTCATTACCGATGCCCCACAACAGGACCGCTGGGTGATTCTTGAACTGCTTGACAGCAGCCAAAACTCTTTCAATCTGCTCGGCTACCTGTTGG
>JBGSXT010000214.1:0-11730 GCA_041751295.1 Mariniblastus sp. | reverse complement strand
ACTTGGCGATCCAGGCCGGTGCCGACTTTATCAAAACATCTACGGGAAAAATTCAGCCGGCGGCGACTTTGCCGGTCACGCTGGTCATGTTGTATGCGATCCAGGATCATTATCTCAAAACGGGAGCGATGATTGGTTTGAAGCCGGCGGGAGGAATTTCCAATTCAAAACTGGCACTGCATTATTTGATGATGGTAAAAGAAACAGTCGGTGAGGCTTGGCTGTCGAAGGAATGGTTCCGGTTTGGTGCCAGTTCTCTGGCCAATGATGTCCTGTTGCAAATCACCAAACAGATGACAGGGGCCTATCAATCTGCTGATTACTTTTCGATTGACTGAAACATGACCGTCGAACAGTCAACATCGTGGAACCTTGACCCGGCGCCGGAGAGCAGCAGTCACGTCCGCTTCCGAGAGTCGTATGGTGTGTTCATTAACGGAAATTTTCGAGAATCAACCGAAAAATGTTTTGCGAGTATCAACCCGGCGACTGAAACAACAATTGCCGATATTTCCGAATCGACTGCTGCGGAAATTGACCTGGCGGTGAAATCGGCGCGGCGGGCCTACGATAGGACTTGGTCGAAGATGCCAGGGGCCCAGCGCGGCAAGTACTTGTTCCGAATTGCCCGCATGATTCAGGAACGGTCCCGCGAGTTGGCGATCATCGAATCGCTGGACGGCGGAAAACCGATTCGCGAATCACGCGACGTAGATATTCCGCTGGCCGCCAGCCATTTTTTCTACTTTGCAGGCTGGGCCGACAAATTGGCCTATGCGTTTCCCAATCGGCAGCCCAAACCGATCGGAGTCGCCGGGCAGATTATTCCCTGGAATTTTCCGTTGCTGATGGCTGCCTGGAAAATCGCGCCGGCGCTGGCGACCGGAAACACGGTCGTTTTGAAACCTGCAGAAACGACTTCTTTATCCGCATTAAGGCTCGCCGAGATCATTCAGGAAGCTGACTTGCCGCCGGGTGTGGTCAACATTGTCACTGGACACGGTTCAGCGGGCGCGGCGATCGTGAATCACAGGGGTGTCGACAAAATCGCTTTCACGGGGTCAACCGAAGTCGGCAAAATCATTCAGCGATCGTTGGCTGGCACGAACAGGAAATGTACGTTGGAACTGGGCGGAAAAGCAGCCAACATCATCTTCGAGGACGCCGCCATTGACCAAGCTGTCGAAGGCATTGTCAACGGCATTTTTTTCAATCAGGGACATGTCTGTTGCGCCGGCAGCCGGCTGCTGGTTCAGGAATCGGTTTACGCGGAAGTGATGGATAAACTGAAACACCGCATGCAGTCACTGATCGTCGGTGATCCACTCGACAAAAACACCGACATTGGGGCCATCAATTCGCGCGGGCAGCTTGAAACCATCGAAGCATATATAGAAATGGGCCGGCAGGAAGGTGCCAGTTGCTACCAGACTGAATGTGCCCTGCCTGACAAGGGATTTTGGTGCCGTCCAACGCTTTTCACGGACGTTGCCCAATCCAGTCGAATCGCGCAGGAAGAAATTTTCGGCCCGGTTCTTGCCGTGCAGACTTTCCGAACCGTGTCCGAAGCCATAACCAAAGCCAACAATACACCCTACGGACTGTCGGCCGGAGTCTGGACAGACAAAGGTTCAAAAGTTTTCAATTTGACGTCACAGCTGCGAGCTGGCGTCGTTTGGGCAAACACTTTCAACCAATTTGATCCATCGTCGCCGTTTGGCGGTTACAAAGAGAGCGGATTTGGTCGCGAAGGTGGATTGCACGGTCTGACGGCCTACTTGAATTTCTGATTTTGGAACAATGCAATGGCTACAAGTAAAGGACCGCAATCCACCAAACCTACTCGCGAAACAGCGGTCAGTTTGCCGGTGCTCAAGACCTGGAAACTGTTCATTGGTGGCCAGTTCCCGCGAACAGAGTCGGGGCGTCACTATACACCGATGCAGAATGGAAATCCGCTGGCGAACGTCTGCCTCGCGTCTCGAAAAGATCTCCGGAACGCTGTAGTCGCGGCTCGAGCCGCTCAAGGGTCGTGGGCCGCCAGATCCGCCTACAACCGCGGTCAAATCCTGTATCGCATCGCAGAAATGCTTGAGGGTCGGTACGACCAATTCAGGACGGAACTTCAGTTGCAGGGGCTGTCGGCTGCGGCTGCCAAGACAGAAGTACGATTAGCGATTGACCGGTTGGTGTACTATTGCGGCTGGTGCGACAAGTATCAGCAGATATTCAGCAGCGTTAACCCTGTCTCCACCGACCATTTCAATTTCTCGGTGTTGGAACCGACCGGTGTTGTTGTTGTCGTCGCATCCGAAAACCAGCCGCTGCTCGGTCTGGTATCACTGGTTACGCCGATCATTGCCGGTGGTAACAGCTGTGTCGTGCTCGCATCCGAGTCCAAGCCACTCTCATCAATCACTTTTTGCGAAGTTCTAAACACATCCGATCTTCCGCCGGGAGTTGTTAACGTCTTGACTGGAAACCCTGCCGAATTGGCAGAACATTTTGCTAAACATATGGATGTGAACGCGATCGCGTTTGATCGCGACGACCCATCGATGCTGACAGGCATACAGCAACGCGCGGCCAGCAATGTCAAACGGGTGAAATCGTATGCGATCGATTGGACACTTGCCGAATCTGCTTCACCATGGTTCATTCACGACTTTTCGGAAATCAAAACGACCTGGCACCCAATCGAAAAGATCAGCAAGGTCGGGTCCGGTTATTGATCGTCAAGCCGGGATGATTATCGCCTTGACACCAGACACAGTTCCGTCAAATAAACCGGGGGGCTAATGCCCAAATTGTGCCCAAATTGTGCCCAAACTGCTAATTTTCCCAACCCCAAATCTGAATCTGAACTCAGCACTGGAGGCTCATTGTGAACTGACTTCGGCAGGGGCTGACTGGGCACTGGTCGTTTTCAGCAGATCCAGCAACTGATTCATTGCCAGTTTCAATATTCCGTTTTGCGAATTACTGCGCCGCAATGCCTTTATTGAATTCCAGTAATATGCCAGCGGCTGCTTGGCGAAATCTGACAGCCAACTGGACAGTCTCGGTTGATCAGCTTCAATATCGGAACAGGCCGGTTGTAAATGGCAGCTGCCGGTAACCAATTTCCCATTCGGCAGGTTTTCGATCGCCGAAAATTCCAGCAGCAGATACGTATGGCGGCAACGCTGAATCACGCCCGATATCCAAAGAGAACGGTGCGGAACGACTAACTGATCACAGAACGTAACCTGCCAGCGATCGCAGTGCGTGTAATATTGCCAATAGACATCGTCAGTCGTGAATTGTTGATCCACGTTGATTGTAATCAGCGCTGGCAAATCAACGATTGCGTTACCAAAACAGGCCATGCAATGAAATGCCTTTCGGGATTCGATGATTCCACAGGTAATCCGTGCTCCGATTCGGTCTAGCATGCCGTTCGATCGGTTATTCGCAAGCTCATTTGCAGCGGGCACGATCGCGCTCCCCGCCGCGATCACCGGCTGTTTAAAAAACAGGCACCTTGAATCGGACAAGCAGTCGATATCCCAACCGCCAACTTTCTGCCTCACCGCGTCGCAGCCGGCGGCGTCGTTGTGGCTGAAAACGAACAACAGACTAGACAGAACAAAATATAAAATCGCGAAATTCGACCGTCCTGCCTTTCTGTGCTTGAACTCAATCCGTGTCACGAATGATCCTCCGGGGTTTTGATTGAACGCATGAAATCAGGCGATAACCGTTTGCCAATAAGATTTTCGGTTTTCGGAAATCCTGGCAATCAGATAATTTCTGCCGATTGGCTAAAAGCTGCTTTTCATATCTGTTTTTACAGCCTCGCAGGGTATTGCCAATTTTCCTGTACCGCCAATGATAAGAGCAATTGAAACTCGCACTGAATCCGTTTGTATCGAGGAGTCATTCCGATGAGATCAGCCACTTTGATGTGTGGCATTTCCGCATTTGTGGGGGCCGTAATCGGTATTAGCGTTGCGTCCAACTTTCATGTTGAATCGCCGTTGTTTGGCGAACATGGCGGAACGGATTTCGCGATTTCCCAGCAGCCGCAAATCACATCCGAAAACACTATTCCCCAGACTGTCCAAATTGATCCGGCCTCGACACTGTCTGCCGAAGAGAAAATTAACGTTTCTGTTTACGAAAAAGTCAACCGCAGCGTCGTCAACATCAGCACAATCGCCAATCGTTCCGATTTCATGTTTCGTCTGGAACCGGAAGCGGGTTCGGGGAGTGGCTGGATTTATGACGATCTAGGGCATATTGTCACCAACTACCATGTCATTTCTGACAGCGACGTCATTGAGGTGACCCTGTTCGACGGTACATCGCACGCCGCCACGGTGGTCGGTACCGACCCGCAAAACGACATCGCTGTTTTGAGAATTCAGATTGACGATTCCACGCTCAAGCCGATTCCACTGGGTGATTCATCCAGGCTGAAGGTCGGACAGAACATTTTTGCCATCGGCAACCCATTCGGACTGGAACGCACGATGACGGTCGGCATTATCTCCAGTCTCGATCGGACGCTTCGCAGCAAGACTGGTCGTCTGATGAAACAGATCATTCAGCTCGACGCGGCGCTAAACCAGGGGAATTCGGGTGGGCCTTCATTGGACAGTGGTGGATTGCTGGTCGGCATGAACACCGCCATCGCCTCGTTGACCGGAGAAAACACCGGCGTTGGTTTTGCCATCCCGGTCAACACCATCCGCCGGGTGGTCCCCCAATTGATCCAATTCGGTCGGGTCCAACGGGCCTCATTGGGCGTTGATTTGTTTTGGAAGACCCGCGATGGATTGCGGATCGCTCAGGTGGTACCCGGAGGTGCCGCAGACATTGCTGGCTTGAAGGGAATTGCTATCGAGCGTTCCGTGCGACAGATTGGCGGACAAATGGTGCGGGTTGAGCGATACAACCGCGAAGCTGCGGATCGCATCGTCGCCATTAACGATCAACAAATTGTCGACACGGATGACGTGCAAAGCGTCCTGGACAAATATAAACCGGGCGAGCAAGTCAACGTTACCATTGAACGCAATGGCCAGATCGCCAATGTGCCTGTCCTTCTTGGACAGGAATTTTGAGCACATTGTCGCGCATGGCTGAATATGACTTTGAGCCTGTTGACCAGCCAGTGGTTCCCATTGCACTGCCATTATCCGAAGCGATCGCCAGGATGATCAATTGAATTCAGCGGGCGACACGATGCGACATCAATCCGGGAACAGGAACTCGACGCAACTGGCCATTGTCGTTGCCACTTACAACGAATTCGAAACGTTGCCGATTCTTGTTTTTAAACTGCATGCTCTGCTGCCGAATGCGAAGATCATTGTCATCGACGACAATTCGCCGGATGGTACGGGCCGGTGGTGCGATGAATTCTCGGTTGCGAACAGTTTCCTGCAGGTCACTCACCGTCAAGGCAAACTGGGTTTGGGTTCGGCAACCGTTTTGGGGCTGAAACGGGCGCTGGACGGGAACTGCGATTTGGTCGCGACTATGGACGCCGACTTAAGCCATGATCCACAATCGCTGAAGGCGATGTATGAGCTTTTCTGCACGCCACCGTTCGATGAATTTGGTGTGATCATTGGTTCGAGATATGTGACTGGAGGAAAAATTCTGGGTTGGCCCTGGTACCGCCATTTTTCCAGCGCAATCGTGAATCGTTATGTCCGAATGGTTTTGGGGCTGAATACAAACGATAATACCAGTGCATTTCGTATTTATCGCGCCGAAGCAATCAACGCTGTTGATTTGGATCGGCTCGAATGTTCCGGCTACGCCTATCTGGAAGAAATGCTGTTCAGACTCAAAGCTGCCAAAGTATCTTTTGCCGAGTATCCAATCACCTTTCAAAATCGAAAAGCCGGAAAATCAAAAGTCGGCATCCGCGAACTCGGCAGTTCTCTTTTCCAGATTGCCAGGCTATCCTTCAGATCGGGACAACAGTGATAATTAATTTGTAAGTAATCAGTAGGACGGCCTTCCGTCCCAGGCGGTCATGGACAACCTCCTGGCCATCACGCGATTCGCGAACCGAAAGACGGCCAAGGAAGGCCGTTCTGACTTCGCCCACCATGGAGCCATTCTGCCGAGAAGAAGTACTAACCAAGATGCAGGAAACTCCAGAAAGACGTTTGGCCATCCGTTGGATCCATGGCATTGGTTGGACGAGGTCGTGGCCATTCCATTGCGCTGAAATCATTTCCTGAATCCATTGTGTTGACATGTTACTGAATAACCAAATTGTGATTTCATTGATCGGTGTTTTCTTGATTGGAGGATTGATTCAAGCTCAAGAAGGAGTTGGACCTGCCGACCAACCGCAGAAACTGTTCTCCGTTACTGTGGATTCAGGTCCGGCGGAACGTTCTATTTGTATTGTTAAAACGCTCGTCCCCATGGAGAAGTTGGTTGCTGGCCGGATTACCGCCGTGGATTCGCAAGACAAACATAGTCCGTGTCAGATTTCTGCACCGGGAATTGAGTTTGATGAGGCTCCAGCCAGGAAACTGCTGACGTTTGTTGTTTATGAATTGAAGGCCAATGAAAAACGGAGCTTCGATTTTTTCCCGGCAACTGGAAATACCGCTTCACCTGAATTCAAATGGCACGATGACCTGTCGACTCAGGCCGAATTGCAGTATGGCGACAAGGGTGTGTTGAAATATATGTATGAGGCGCTCGACGATGCGTCCGATCACCGCCGCAGTGATACCTGCAAAGTGTATCACCATGTCTTCAGTCCTGATGGAAATCAGTTGGTCACGAAGGGACCGGGCGGTTTGTATCCCCACCATCGCGGGATTTTCTACGGTTTCAATCGGATTGAGTATGCGGACCTCAAGGCGGATACGTGGCATTGTCAAAACGGCGAATCGCAAGTCCACGCTCAGGCTGTCGTAAAAATCGGCGGGCCAGTTTTTGGCCGCGACATCAACTTGATCATGTGGAACGGGCGGGATGGCAAACCGTTTGCGAAAGAATTTCGACAGCTCACGGCCTACAAAATCGGACAGGCAACGCTAATTGAATTCCATTCGATTCTTGAAACTTTAGATGGCGACATCACCCTCGACGGCGATCCGCAACATGCGGGAGTCCAGTTTCGAGCCAGCCAGCATGTAGCGGACGTAACGAAAAATAAAACGTTTTACATCCGTCCGGACGGAACTGACCAACCAGGCAGCTATCGCAATTGGTCGGAAACGGCAAACGAAACTGAACTCAACAAAGCCCACCAAAATTTGCGTTGGAACGCCATCAGCTTTTTTGTCGACGATCAACAGTTTACCTGCTGTTACCTTGATCATCCTGAAAATCCCAAACCGGCAATGTTCAGCGAACGGGACTACGGGCGTTTTGGCAGCTACTTCAAGCATCAACTGACTTCCAAAAAACCACTGGCCGTCCAGTATCGGTTCTGGTTGCAGGAAGGAAAAATGAGTGTCGCTGAAATTGATGGTCTCAATAGATGCCTCGTTACCCCCATTACCGTTTCGATTGATTGAATACTGCTCGCGCGATCCGTTTTCGGCAGCCGTCGTCAAGTATATTGGAGCTATACATGAAAGCAGAATGTAAACCAAATGAATCGAATCCGAGTTCCGAAAAATATGCGCTGCCTGTGGCAACAGGCAGACGATCTATGGGAGGCGGAGCAGAAACGCGATGCGTTTCATTCCTACGCTAGCGCCAATTACGATATGGTGTTCGATTCGCTGGTCCAATTGCGGGGAAAAGCGACAACGTTTCTGGAGTGGGGCTCGGGGTTGGGAATGGTTTCGATCATGGCCAGCCAGTTGGGTTTCGAAGCCTACGGAATCGAGGCGGAATCCCAATTGGTGGAACATGCCCAAGGGTTTGCCGATCAGGTTGAAGCCAACGCACAATTTGCAATCGGCAGCTTTATTCCGGATGAATTCGAGTGGAATCCGTCGGCCGGAGATGAATCGATTCGCACGGTAATTGATGCGCCGGCGGCCTACGATCAGTTCGATATGAACCTGCTGGATTTCGATTTGATATACGCCTACCCGTGGCCGACTGAGCACGTGCTGTACCACAACATTCTGAAACAGTTTGCCAAGCCCGGAACTTTTTTCCTGAGCTACGATGCCCGAGAAGGGATCGACCTGCAGCGCGTTTGAATCCGCAAATCAGGAGAGGATTTCGTTTACGACGTTCCCATGAACGTCCGTCAATCGCATGTCCCGCCCCGACCAGCGGTAGGTCAATTGTTTGTGATCGACTCCCAGCAAATGCAACATCGTCGCATGCAAGTCGTGGATCTCGACTCGATTCTCAATTGCTTTGTAACCGTACTCATCGGTTGCGCCATGAATGGTCCCCCCTTTGATGCCGCCGCCCGCCATCCACAAACTGAAGCCATAGGGATTGTGGTCCCGTCCGTCACTCCCCTGGGCAAACGGTGTACGGCCGAACTCACCGGACCAAACGACCAAAGTGTCATCAAATAGCCCACACTGTTTCAAATCGGTTAGCAAGGCGCCGATTCCCTGGTCGACGGCTTTGGCGTTGGCTTCATGCCCCTGTTTCAATTCGTTGTGTTGATCCCAGCGATCGGCATTGACGCTCGGACAGGTCAATTCGATGAAACGAACACCCCGCTCCAGCAATCGACGGGCGACCAGGCATTGGCGGCCAAAAATTGCCGTGGCGTCGTTTTTGGAATTCAACCCGTACAGCTCGCGGGTCGCCTCGGTCTCGCCAACCAATCCTGCCAGATCGGGAACGGCGCTCTGCATCTTGTATGCGAGTTCGTAGTTGGCGATCGCCGATTCAATTGGATCGACCGGTCGCGACGAAGCGATCCCAAGTTTGTCCAATCGTTCAACCAGTTTCAGCTTGTTGTGCTGCAATTCATCCGTCGATTCCGTTCTGCGAATATTGGCCAGCGGATACTCGTTGCCGGCCAAAATGGATCCCTGATAGGTTGCCGGCAGGAAGCCGCTGTTGAAACAATCAAGTCCGCCGGGCGGAATCAGTCCGCCGTTTAGGACAACAAAGCCGGGCAGGTTCTCGCATTCCGAGCCGAGTCCGTAACAGACCCAGGCCCCCATACTGGGCCGACCCTGAAATCCATTGCCCGTGTGCAGAAAATAGTTCGCGTTCGTGTGTTCAGAAAAATCACTGACCATCGAGCGGACAACGGCCAGACTGTCGACGTGTTGGGCAACATGTGGAAACAGGTCGCTGACAGGAATGCCGCTTTCACCATAATTTTTGAACTTCCAGGGACTGGCCAGTGTGTTTCCGACGTTGTCGAACTGCGTTTTTTCGACTTTCATTTTGAACGGCTGACCGTTCTCCTGATTGAGTCGCGGTTTAGGGTCGAACGTGTCGACCTGGGAAGGTCCGCCGTCCATGTATAGATAGACGATCCGCTTAACGCGTGGTGCAAAATGCGGGATGGCCGACGGCTCTTCCATATCAGCGATGTCCGGGACAGTTGCCGAAATGTGGGCGTAGTTCGGATCAGACATCAACGCCGACAACGCGATCGAGCCAAAACCGCAGGCAGCGTTTTTCAGCACATCACGCCGGGTCAATCCGGCAGGGCGATAATTTCCACAATGGCAGCTGTTGTTCAAATCACGGTCCGTCTATTTGATAAAAATGAATTCCTTCATATTGAAAACCGCGTGGCAGAGGTCCTGCCAAACTTTCACATGATCTTTCAGTGCTTCGTCGTCGATGCCGTATTCGATCGCTTGGTCATTCAAAAAGTGTTGGACGGATTCTGATTCCGCAAGTGTTGGCGATCGGCCGAACGCCTGTTGGAACATGCGTTCGATTCTTTCCGCTGGCTCCTTCGAATGCTGCATGATTTGCGTTGCCCATTTGCCAGCTTGTTCGACGATAAATGGATCGTTCATCAGGATCAACGCCTGAGCGGGAACATTGGATTCGTGCCGGCTGCCGATCGCATTGAATGGAATCGGCGTATCGAAGGCCAACATCATCGGCGCCAGAAAGTTCCGCCGGACTTCGATATAGACGCTGCGCCGTCCGCGCCCATCGAGCGGACCACTCGTCGATGGCCGACCACGTCCCTGCATAAATTCGGTCAGGTACACGGGCACGCCTTCCCCATACATCGTCGGATCGAGTGATCCCGATATCTGTAGAATCGAATCGCGTATCGCTTCTCCCTGCAGTCGTTTTACGTGCATCCGGTGCAGAAGCAGGTTTTCCGGATCCTTTTCCGAGGCTGCCGAGTCTGCAACGCTTGCCATCCGATACGTGCGAGACAATGCGATGCGGCGTATCATGTTTTTGATCGACCATTGATCAGCGCAAAAGGTTTCCGCCAGATAATCAAGCAATTCGGGATCGGTCGGAGTCTTTCCCAACCGGCCGAAGTTGTCGACCGATGGCACGATGCCTCGCCCCAACAGATGATGCCAAATGCGGTTGACGATCACGCGGCTCGTCAGTGGGTTATCACAATCGGCAATCTGATTGGCGAGTTCCAGTCGTCCGCTGCCGGACGTAAACAAATCCGGCACCGCTATGCTGCCGTCGCCTAACGCCGTCAGGAATCGACGTTGGACCACTGCTCCCATCGTTTTTGAGTTGCCGCGAATAAACAGATTTTCGTTCTCGCCCGTTCCATCGGTCATTGCCACGGCCATCATCGGCGATGGCAAGTCGGCCAGATCATTTTCAATCGAGTTGCGATGTCCATGCAGCGATTTGCCCATTGCAGTATGGGCAGCGATGGTGGACAACAACAGGCTCGATTCGTTGGGCGGCAGCACCGCAGGATTGTCGAAAACAGTCGTCAGCGTCTTCGCGATCGCCGTATTCAATTCAGTCAGGTTATTCGGCAATGGTTCAACGACGAATCCCGTAAACTTCGACGGTGGATCACTAGGCGCTGGGCAATCGGCGTTCGCAAATCTGATTTCTGCAATCTCACAATATGAATCGCCGTGATCGATGAATTCCAGATACGCTTTGTGCTTGCGGTAATTCTTGACATCGCCACCAAGCTGCACCCAGGCGAAACCGTCAGGCGATGTCAGATCAAAACGACAACCGTTGAATAGCAGTGGATTGTGGATATCCAATTCAAACCCATCGATAATCAGGCGAATCTGGGAACCGCTGCCGCGTGCTCGAATAAAAATGAGATCGTGAGTTATTTCAAACGTTGGTGATCGCAGAACGCCATTGAATTTGCCGCCGAATCGGCCGCTGGAGGCGTTCGATCGATCCGAAATCAGATCGCCGGAGGCGGAAAACGAAGGTCGAGCTGATAACTCATCGAATGTCCAACCCGTGACAAACCAGTCGTCGGGAATCCCATTTTCGAAACCTTCGTACAATGCAGATTGCGAAACAAACGCCGCCCGCTGTTGAGCCTGTTCGTCAAACTGTTTTTTAGTCGCGACCAACTCCCGCTGGAATTCGTTGGGGTCGTCCAGTGCCGCCAATTTGAGAATTTGAAGGGGATTGGATATGTCATCCATCAAATCCGATTGAAGCAATCCCTGCCAATCAACGGTAGAGACGCCATTGTTCGGCCTGTCATTCTTCGCGACTGATTGCAGGCCATTCGCGATTTGATCGGGCTGAATTTCGGATAATTCGGACAATAGGTCGGCAATCAGGCGGTTTGCCAGCGTGACTTCCTTTTGAACACGTTGCTTTGCTGCTTCAATTTTGCGATGG